>JASLDA010000445.1 GCA_030151745.1 Chitinophagaceae bacterium
CGCTACGGACACCCTCCTTCCGTTTAACGTTTCACGTTACCTTCACATCCCGTCTGAAAAACCAGCGGTTATTTTTGCGCCTGTCACACATCCATACATGAATCGTACACCGACTGTTCTCAGTGCCATCGCCTTGCTGGGCGTGATTGTCCTGTTTATCCTGCATTTCGGCGGCAAGCCCGACACGAAATCCGTTTCTTCCGCCTCCAAGTCCGGTGCCGTCACCGCGGCCAACGGCGCGGCAGTGAAGGTTGCCTTTCTCGACATCGACAGCTTCGAGGCGAACTACGAGAACCTGAAGCAGAAGCAGGAAGAGTTCCGCAAGCAAAAGGCGGCAATGGAATCCGAGCTGCAGCGCTCCGCCAGCCAGATGCAGGCCGACGCCGCGGATGCACAGCGCAAGTACCAGAGCGGCTCCCTGAGCGAAACGGAAGCCGCCGCCGCCAGCAAGCGCCTGCAGCAGATGCAGCAGAGCCTGGAGACCCGCAGCGCATCCATGAGCAGCCAGTTCGAGGAAAAGCTGCAGGCCTTCAACCGCGAGCTTTACAACGATATGCACGATTTCCTGGACGAGTATTCTAAGGAGCACGGCTATGACTATGTCATCAGCACCTCGCGCAGCAACCCGGTCGTCCTGTACGGGAACGGGGCCTACGATATCACGCAGGAAGTGATCAAGGGAATGAATGTCCGCAGCAAGCAGGCCAAGGATACCGCGAAAGGCAAATAGCTGCTATCTTACCGCCGCAATTTTCTAACAGAACGCGCTTACGGCGCGTTCGTCGTTTAAATTAACCGTATGAGCCAGGACGCCGGCAGCCCGCATTATCACCGCTCACTCCGCCTGATCGACGGAGCCCTGCTGGTCATCGGATCGATGATCGGGTCGGGGATCTTTATCGTATCGGCAGATATCGCAAAATCGGTCGGGTCCTCCGGCTGGATGATCGTAGTCTGGGGGCTTACCGGGCTTCTTACGGTAGCCGCGGCCACCTCCTACGGCGAGTTGAGCGGCATGTTTCCCAAGGCAGGCGGACAATACGTGTATCTCCGCGAGGCATACGGCCCGATGTGGGGCTTCCTCTACGGCTGGGCCTTCTTTGCCGTGATCCAGACAGGAACCATCGCCGCCGTGGGCGTCGCGTTTGCCAAATTCCTGGGCTATCTGGTGCCGGCGCTGGGCGAGGACAATGTCCTGGGGAGGGCGGGGAGCTTCAGCATAACGGCCGCGCAGCTGACAGGGATCGGGACCATCCTGCTCCTAACGGCGATCAACTCCGGCGGCATCAAAAGCGGGAAGATCGTCGGGGCCATCTTTACCTCCGCAAAGATCGTGGCGATGGCCGCGCTGATCATCGCCGGCTTCGTGCTGGTAAAGGACGGCGGGGCTATCTGGAAAGCGAACTGGGACATGCCCTGGATGGCACGGAGCATCGAAAGCCGGAACGGGGCCATACACCATGAACTGCTGACCGGCGGGACCCTGGTCGTCGCTATCTGCGTTGCGATGGTCGGCTCGATATTCTCTTCCGATGCCTGGAACGGCGTGACCTTCATTGCCGGCGAGATCAAGCGCCCCGAGCGCAATATCGGGCTGTCGCTGCTGATCGGCACCGTCGTCGTGACTCTGCTGTACATCTGCATGAACCTGATGTACCTGAATGTGCTGAGCGTGCACGACATCGCTTTCGCGAAGCAGGACCGGGTCGCGCTGGCCGCCTCGCTGTCGCTCTTCGGCGACATCGGCACGAAGATCATTGCCGTGCTGGTGATGATCAGCACCTTCGGCTGCAATAACGGGCTGATACTTTCCGGGGCCCGCGTTTATAGTACGATGGCTAAGGACGGGCTGTTTTTTCCCGCAGCGGGCAGGCTGAACAAGCGGGGCGTCCCCGCCGTGGCGCTGGTCATGCAGGCGGTATGGGCCTCGGTACTCTGCCTGAGCGGCAGGTACGGGCAGCTGCTGGATTATATCGTGATCGTAGCGCTGTTCTTCTACGTGATGACGATCGGCGGCATTTTCATACTGCGGCGGCGAAGCCCGGATATGCCGCGTCCCTATAAGGCCATCGGTTATCCCGTAGTGCCGGTGCTGTATATGCTGGTCGCTTCGTTCATCGCGATCGTGCTGCTGAAATACAAGCCTGCGACGACCTGGCCCGGGGTGGTGATCGTGCTGCTGGGCTGGCCCGTATATAAATTGCTGGAAGCCCGGCTGAAGCGGATCCAGGCCGCCGGCGGGACGCCGTCTGCCGATTAGGCAGCTCAAATTCAACGCCTTTGCGCCACCTTTGCGCCACATCATGGAGTCCTTACAAGAACTGTTTCCGAAGATGAATGAGCTGCACGTCGCCATCATCGGCGATGTGATGCTGGATAATTACTGGTGGGGCGAGGTGGACCGTGTCTCGCCTGAAGCGCCGGTACCGATCGTGGCCCTGCAGCGGCGGGAAAGCCGGCTCGGCGGTGCGGCGAACGTGGCGCTCAACTGCAAAGCGCTGGGCGCGCAGGTCAGTCTCTGCAGCGTCATCGGCGAAGATGCGGAGGGAGACCTGATGCTGCGCCTCGCTGCCGATGCAGGCATCGATATGCGCCATACGCTGCGCAGCAGCCACCGCGTTACGACGACCAAGACGCGTGTCATAGCCCGGCACCAGCATATGCTGCGCCTGGACGAGGAGCGGGCCGAGGACCTTACGACCGAGGAGGAACATCCGTTCATCGATCTGGTGCTCCGCTTCCTGCAGCGCGAGAAGCCCCAGGTCTTGATCTTCGAAGATTACAACAAGGGCGTTCTGAAAGAGAACGTGATCCGGCGTATCACCGATCATTGCCGGGAAATCGGCATCATCACCGCCGTCGATCCGAAAAAGAAGAATTTCCTTGCATACCGCAACGTGGATATTTTCAAGCCAAACCTGAAAGAAGTGCGGGAAGGCCTGCATATCGCGCTGCCGCAGGTTACGGCCGAAGCCCTGCACGAGGTGCATATGAAGCTGCAGGACGCACTGTCGCATCGCGTGACCTTCATCACGCTCTCGGAGCTGGGGGTTTTTGCCCAGCAGGGAGACGCCGTAGGCAGCATCATTCCCTCGCACCTGCGCAATATCGCCGACGTCAGCGGCGCAGGGGATACGGTCATCGCGACGGCCGCCATGGTTTATGCCCTGACCCGCGACCCGAAGCTTATGGCCGAGATCAGCAATATCGCGGGCGGACTGGTCTGCGAGGAGGTCGGGGTCGTGCCGATCGACAAGCGGCAGCTTCAGCACGAGGCGGAACGCCTGCTGCAGCCCGCCCCGGAAGCCGTGTTGCAGGGACGGCATTGAGTGTATTGTTGGAATGTTGGATGAAGTTGGAATGTTGGATAATGTTCGTCATAGCGAATCCTTGGTATAAGTTACAGGGACTGATTCCAGGCTATGCGGCGGGCCGTTTCCCAAGCAACTTCATCCCACCCTCCAACCTAAAGAAGACGAAAAAGGTCCCGGCATCCGGGACCTTTTTCGTTCATTCCAGGTCGTATCAGCGGCCTTCCAGGAAGGTCAGCCAGCTTTCCAGCTGCCGGCCTTTCATGACCCGGGGGAACTTGCTCATGCCGCCTTCGCGGCCGATATGTTTCAGGTAATCGTAGAAGGTGTTCAGCGGCAGCACCTCCACGAAGATCTCTTTCAGGGCGCTGTCCCGCTCAACGGCATAGTCGTCGTTCACTTCCCGCAGCGTTTCGTCGATGAGGCGCCGCACTTCCGTGGGGTCGGGCGTACAGTCGTCGCAGCCGATATACCAGCGATGCGCGAAGCGGCCTTCGTAAGGAAAGCCCGCGACTGTGAACTCCCGCACGTTCACGCCCAGCTTGCGCTGCACGGTCTCGATCGCCTTGTTCATGTTGTCGACGCTGAGGTGCTCGCCGCAGAGCGACAGGAATTGCTTGGTACGGCCGGCGATCACGAACTCGGCCGCGGCCGGATTGACGAAGCGGATGACATCGCCTATCACGTATCTCCAGGCCCCGGCGCAGGTGCTGAGCACGACGGCGTAGTCCACGTCGGCCTCCACCTCATCGATCGTCAGCGCTTCGGGATGCGGCTGGGGATTGCCATCCTCGTCGAAGTTCTGTTCGTTGAAGGGGATGAACTCGAAGAAGATCATCGCGTTCAGCACCAGGCGGATGTTCTTGTCCGGCCCGGGCTGGAAGCCGAAGGATCCCTCGGAGGCCATATAGGTTTCCGAGAAGGCGATGGGCCTGCCGAGCAGCTTTTTGAATGCCTCCCGGTAGGGCTCGAAGGAGACGCCGCCGTGAATGTAAATGGACAGGTTCGGCCAGATCTCGTGGATATTCTCGACCTTATGGTAAGCGATGATGCGCTCCAGGACGATCTGTACCCAGGCCGGCACCCCGCATACCGTGCCTACGTCCCATTCCCTGGCCTTGCGTACGATGAGCCGGATGCGGGTCTCCCAATCCGGGGTCTTGGAAATCCGCTGTCCCGGGCGGTAAAGCAGGGAGCTCATCCAGCGCGGCATCGTCTTGGCGGAGATGCCACTCATATCGCCTTCGAAATAGCCTTCCTTCTCATAGAGGCTGGTTGTGCCGCCGAGCATGAGAATGCCCTTTTCATAGGCCTTCTTGGGCACCTTGAAGTTGGTCAGGGCGCACATCTGCTTCCAGGCCACTTTCTTAGTGCTCTTCATCATGTCGCTGGTCACCGGGATGTGCTTGGACGAGGACTCCGAGGTGCCTGAGGACAGCGCGAAATAGGTCACCTTGCCGGGCCAGGTGACATTCTCCTCGCCCTGCAGCAGGCGGTGCCACCAGTCCGCGTACATCTCATTGTAAGTCCGGACCGGGACGCGCTCCCGGAAGGCTTTCATGAAATCGAGCTCGTGGCTGAGGATACCGGCGAAGTCGTAATGCTTGCCGAATGCAGTGTACTGGCCGCGCTCCAGGAGCTGGCGCAGGGTATGACGTTGATAGGAGATGGCTGAGGCATTGCGCGAGCTAAGCTTGTGCGAAAGCCAGAGCGAGCGTGCAACGATATTTCCGACGAGTGCGGGCATGCGGGTTAGTGGCCCCGTTTTTCAGAGCGGGCGTAAAATTACGCCAGCTGCAGGGGATTCGGGATATGGACTGTCGGCCAAAGATGTAATTGATGCCGGAAACGGCTTCCGATCCGGATTTCGGATGGAAGATTTTGGCGAACCCGTTTTTGATTCCGGTCGGGCAGCCTCAAAATAGGATGCCGTCGCTTACGGGCGACGGCATCCGGATTCGCACACCTTTTTTATACTCGTCAAGGGATGGATCCCTGGGTTTTGACGCGATGCTTTTGCGGGCTCATCTCCTGGAAGCCCTCGGAGATTTCCGGAACCAAAGCTCGGAAAGACATATTAATGCAATGTCAAGCCTGTTTAAAACATTTCTTACCAATCGGCGCGCGTGAGCCGCAGCTGCTCGCGGGAGCCGTCCGTATAGCTGAGATCCAGGATGTAAAGGCCGGGGGCATACATGTTCAGATCCAGAATAAGCTGTTGTGCGCCTGCGGCCTGCTGGGACATGACCTGCCGTCCATCTGCACCGTACATTGCCATGGCGGCCAGGGGCCGGGCCGTGTGCAGCCGGGCCTGGTCTCCGGCGGGGTTGGGAACTACATACGCCGGACCTGCCAGCTTGCCGCTACTAACGCCGACACCAGCCTGGGGCTGCAGGCGCAGGCCCACCAGGACCGGATCGTGGTCGGAAGAGCGGAAGGCATTCGGGCTGTAGTAGCGGGCGAAGTTGTTCACGACATCGCCGCCGCCGTCGTTGATGGAGTCGTTGTACTCGAGGTAGACCGGCTCGGCGGCGTTGATATTCCATTTTTCGATCCCGGTCACGTACTTGTTGAGCGAGTCGCTCGATACGGCGTGATCCAGGGACCCGATCTGGCCGCTGAACTGGTAGGAATAAGAGGTTGCGGAGCTCAGCGTCTTATAGCCTGCGGCACGCAGCACGTCCATCGGGTCTTCCTCGTAATAGGCGTTGTAATCGCCCATGCTGAGGACCATATCCGTGCCTGCGGCGGGAATTACGGTCGTGTTGATGAAGCTTACCAGGGCCGCGGCCTGCCTGCGGCGGGTATCGTTGTAGCAGGATTGGCCGTCTGCCTGGTCCTGGTCGGCGCCGGAAGAGCCGCTGCAGCCTTTGGACTTGAAGTGGTTGATGATGTAGACGAGCTTCCTGCCGCTCGCCGCATGGGTGAAGGCCTGGGCCACGGGAGGACGGTTATGCACCGGGTTGGCGTCCAGCATCACTTTGCCGGTGGGTGTTACAGCTGCGGGCTTGTAGATGATGCCGCAGCGGATTTCGTCGCTGCTGGAAGTCTGCCTGGCCGTGCCGTCGTCGATGAACGCGTAGGTATTGGCTCCCATGACGGCATTCAGGCCGCTTACGAGATCCTGAATGGCGGAGTTCGTGCCGGTGCCGTCGTTCTCGAGTTCCAGGAGACCTACGATGTCCGCGTTCAGCCTGCTGATGGCGGCGATGATCTTGGCGCGCTGACGTGCGAACTCCGCGGCCGAGTGCGCGCCGCGGCTTGTCGGGAAGCCGCCGCCCGTGCCGTTCCCGTTGAAGTAGTTCAGTACGTTGAAGCTGGAGATCTTCAGGTCGGTGACGCCCACATCCGGCACGCCGGGACGGGGAGCGTAGGATATGACGGGTGCCGTGGCCGTGGTAGGCTGGATGCGGTACAGGTTATATGCGTAGCCCAGGATGCCGGAGAGGCCGGCAAAGCGGGTGCCCAGGCGCAGGGTGCTGTCTGCCGGGTTGATGAACGGGATCTTCGCCGTAGTCGTGAGGCCGTCGTCCAGGATGATGCTGCGGAGCGAGTCGGCACGCATCCGGGCGCGTACGGCGGCGATATTGCTGATGCCGGTGCTGCTGGTGCCGGCTGCCGGGCTGTCGTTCACGTCGATGATCTGCGTGGGTTGGTAAACCATGCCGCCTGCAGACAGGACCAGCTCGCCGTAGCGGTCGAGGCCGTAGTTGTTGGTAACGGTCAGCGTATCCACCAGGTAGACGAGCATGCCTTCGAGGCGCTCGAAATCGGAGAACGCCGTAACGGGCAGCTTGAGCGCGGTCGCCTGCGGCATCGGGTTGCCCTTGCTGATTATGTTCACCAGGCTGCCGGTGGTGAATACGGCCTGGTTGTAGGACGGGGCCGCGCTCCCTTCGATGACGGCGCCGGTGACCTGGACCTTGTCGCCGGCGCTCACCGGGGTGTTGCTCACGACGAAGATGCCCTCGGAGGTGGCGGCGTTGGCATCCGTATCGCCGGCTTCTTCCTGCATGTAGAAGCCGCCGGGGCTGAGGTCGGGGTAGACGCCCGTTACGATGGCCTCGGCGGTATAATTGCCTGCGGCGGCCGTGAAGCCGCTGCCCTGGATGGCGCTGATTTTCGTGATCGGCACGTCGTTGTCGATGAGGCTGATGGCAGCCGTATTGGCGCCGAGCGTATAGCCGGCCGGGGCGGCCGACAAGGTCATGGTAATGGTCTCCGTGCCTTCGTTCAGCAGATCGTCGATCACGTAGATCGTGACGGTGTCCGTGGTTTTCCCGGCAGCAATGGTGAGGCTGCCTCCTTTCGGATCCGTGTAGTCGGTATTCTTGGTGGCGGTGCCGCCCAGGGCGTAGCTCATGGTGATGCCTCCGGAGGGGGCGGGGCTGCCTACGCTGACGATGAATGTTCCGTTGGTTGCCGGTTCCGCGGCGTTCGTGCCCGCGATGACGGAAATCCGAGTCGCGCTGTTGCCGCCTTCGGTAACCGAGCTGTTCTGCGGGTTTACGACCGTTTGCACGACGAAGTCGGTGCTGTTCGAGTCGCTGTCGTAGCCATTACCCGAATACTGGTCTACGCCGCTGCCGAGGCTGCTGGCAGTGGAGCTGTAGTTTGCCTTGCGCTCGGCGGAGGTCGTATTGCTGAGCATAGCCGTGGGCGCGGTTTCCGAGCAACTTACCCCGCTGCCGTAGCTGGCCAGGTCCACCACGCTGCTGCCGGTGCAGCTGCTGCCAAGCGAGGTGGAGCTGTTTACGAGCGCGACCTTGCCGGTGGTGCCGGACATCGCGATGGTTCCCGTCGCGTCCGGGCTCGGGAGAGCCGTGGTGCCGCCGGTGCCGGCCGCTTCCTGGATCAGGTAGAAGCCGTACGCAGGAATGCTGCCGCTCAGGGGCGTGCTTTGCGTAAAGCTGCCCGTGGCGGAAGCATACTGCACCGACCAGCCGTTGAGCGATACGGCGCTCGATGTCGGGTTGTAGAGCTCGATGAAGTCGTTGACATACGTAGCGCCGCTGTTCCCGCCGCCACCGTAGATTTCACTGATGACGACGTGATTTGCGGATTGCGCCAGCAAGCTGCTTCCCGGAAGCAGGCAGGCAAACAGGTAGAATAGATGTTTCATAGCGGAAGCTTTGTGCAAACCTCCGCCGCGGGTATTATGGTCCTGTTATCCCTGCGCTATGCCTTTGCTACGAATTGAGGGCTGCGGCTCAGGCCCTGATATGCTCCTGGGCGTACATCTTGCTGTAGAGATCCCACCAGCGCGACTCCAGCTGACGGATCTCCAGGCGGATGCGCTGGGCCTCGTCGTTAATGGCGTCCGTGATCCCGCTCAGACTGGTATGGGCGTTGAAGATCAGCTCGCCCAGTTCCCGGGTTCTTGCTTCCGATTGAATCAGGAGCACGCTCATTTCCTGAAGTTTCTGGTTGGTCGTTTGCATATCGGGATTATGTATTGTCGGATGACGGTGATGGAATTCGATGATCGGGCCGGCTGGGGGAGCTCCGGCTCTCGGAATTGCAGGGGCGACGGGCGTTTAGCGGATTCGACCCTGACGCGGCCCGCTCCGGGGCCGCTTAGGATATACCGGGTAGGGTGGACGGCCCTGCCATATGACGCCGGCAGCGGATTCCGGCCCCGGATCCGGACTGTATACCCGAGCCGCTCTGTCGTTTGCATGATCGGGGCGCGGGCCGGTAATGACGCGCCAGCCGCGACGTGAAGATTGCGCCAGGGCCCGGGGGATTCCGGAAACTGCAATACCTGCGGGATTGTGGTTCATCTGCGACATCATCATTTGCATTTGCCCGCCTCAAATGTGGTAACAACGTATTACCGGAATGTTA
>JASLDA010000456.1 GCA_030151745.1 Chitinophagaceae bacterium
ACCATGACAGACCTTCTATTCTGGGATAGGCTCTTAATAGAAAGGCAGGATCCCGGCCCGCGTCCATCCCGCTATCTTTACGGCAGGCTATCTCATTTGCCGAGCATAATATGACCCGTATCGAATTCCTGCAGTTTGAAGCGCCCCGGCTGCTTGCCGCCATTCCGCCGGACACCAGGCCTGCCTGGGGCAAGATGAATCTCCAGCAGATGATCGAGCACATGAGCGACTCCGTGCGCATCGCCAACGGCCGCGATCCTCAGGACTGCATCACGCCGCCGGAGCATATCCCGAAAATGCAGGCCTTCGTAATGAGCGACAAGCCGTTCAAGGAAAATACGGTCAACAGGCTCCTGCCCGAAGATCCCCTGCCCACCCGCTTCGACAACGTGGACGACGCCGTCGGCGAGCTGCGCCAGGAGCTGAATGAGTTTGTGGATGTCTTCGACCAGGACAAGCAAAAGACCATTACCAATCCCTTCTTCGGGGATCTGAACTTCGAACAGTGGGTGGCGCTGCTATACAAGCATATGCTGCACCACCTGCGTCAGTTCGGCGTCGTGCCCGCGCCCGCAGAAGAGGTATCCGCCGGCTTAGGCGCGTAGACATATACGAAGCAGATATCGCGCTCGAAGTAGCCGACCTGCTTCATGTTTTTCTCGATCTCCGACGTCCGGCGGGCGCGCTCTCCCTCCGGGAAGCCTCCGGTGTAAAGGAAGTAGGCGGTATCCTTCAGGTTTTTCGTCAGCTCGGTATAATCGTCTTCCCAGCTCAGCTTATGCGCCCCATAAAGCTGCGCCCATTGCGCCCGGCCCGGATGCAGCTCGGTATAATAGATATATGTGGGCACATTGGCGTCGTGAACATAGAGCTGGTCGCCGCGCCCCCCACGCTCCCGGATCCATTCCAGGCCGTTGGTGATCTCGTGGAAGCGGAGCGGCTGCCGGATGTAAAAGAAGCCGCTGCAGGCATACAACATATACAATCCCAGCAAGGCGGCGATTGCGCGGACAGGCCGGGCTCCCTGCATGAGCACGTCGAACCCGATTCCCATGATCAGCATCAGCAGCGGCATCATGAAGAGAATCACCCTTGCGATAAGCGAATATTGGTTCAGGGCCGCGGCCGCCAGCACCAGCAGGCAAGGCAGGGCAATGAGCATGAAATGCGCGGTGCGCCGCAGCAGCAGGGTTATGCCTCCGATCAGCAGGAGTAAAATAGCCCCGCCGATCGCGACGCCGGTGATACCGACGGTATGCTGCAGGATCTCCTCGATGCGCTCCCAGTTATGCCTCCACTCGGCCAGATTCTCCGGCGTGGCGAACAGGAAGAACTCGCGGTGGTAGTTCTGCAGGTACTCGCTGTTGATCTGGGGCTTCAGGATGGCGAGGTAATAAAGCGCAAACTGCAGCACCCAGACTCCGCCTACGGCCATCAGCTGCGGCAGCCTGCTCCGCTCGTGCAACCGGAACGACTGCCAGCAGTAATAGGCGCCGACCCCGGCCAGGATGAATACCGAAGGCATGGACGACCATATAGCCAGCGACCCGGCCACCACCCAGTACAGCACGAACCGATCCGGGCGCAGCTCATTGATATTCCACTTGAGGGCCAGCCAGATAAGCGACAAGGCGATCAGCGCGTCCGGCATATACTGCTTCATCACCGTCGAGTATTCGATGAAGAAAGCCCCGATGGCCAGCAGGCCCAGCGGCAGCCAGAGTGCGGCCTTGGTCATAAGCCGGGCCCCCAGCTTGTACATGACGAAAAGCGCCGCGATGCCCGCCAGCAAAGGATAAAGCCGCATCGCCTTTTCGCCGTAGCCGAACAGCTGGCTGCTCAGCTTTTCCATCCAGAGAAAGACCGGCGGCGCATACTGCTCGTATCGCAGAGGCAGCACAAGTCCGCCGTAGCCGCGCTCCGCCAGGTTCCGGACGATATTGGCCTCGTCGATGATCAGGTTCCGGTTTTGGAAGTAGAGCACCAGGCGCAGCCCGATCCCCGCGAGCAGGATCAGCTCGGTGAAGATCCGTAACGAAATATTGCTGTATCGGCTGAGCCTGGAAGAAAGTGACATCTGGAATTACGGGGGCAAGTTACTTCCTCCGCTTCGAAGCAGCGCCCTGCTGCAAACGGGGAGAACGCCCCTGTATTGTGAATTCCCAGGCCGCCGCCGGGATCTCCAATAACGCTGG
This sequence comes from Chitinophagaceae bacterium, assembly GCA_030151745.1. Taxonomy (GTDB): domain Bacteria; phylum Bacteroidota; class Bacteroidia; order Chitinophagales; family Chitinophagaceae; genus UBA1952. The sequence goes on from JASLDA010000456.1 coordinate 2,196, forward strand.
TGCTTTTTCAGCAATAGGTTCATAGTCAGACAAAATAAGAAAGGCCCTCCTGCGATGTAAATGCCCGAGGTACGATTGCGTAAATTTGCGGCCCGGGAATCCCGGAACTTTTCATCATGGCAATATCCCAGCTAAAGAACTACGCGGAAGGCGCCTGGCGCACCGCGCCCCGAACCGGCGAAACGCTGCACAATGCGATCACCGGCGAGGCGATCTATACGGCATCCTCCGAAGGTCTCGATTTCGGCGCGATGATGGATTACGCCCGCAAGGTGGGCGGTCCGGTCCTGCGCAAGCTGACATTCCAGCAGCGGGGGCGCATGCTCAAGGCCCTGGCCCTGCACCTGCTGGAGAAAAAGGAATACTTCTACGAACTGTCGTCCCTCACCGGGGCTACCCGCAGCGATTCCTGGGTCGACATCGAAGGCGGCATCGGCAACCTGTTCGCCTACGCCTCGCTGCGCCGGCAATTCCCGGACGAGCGCTTTTACGTAGACGGCGAGGCGGCCAAGCTGAGCAAGAACAATACCTTTATCGGCCACCATATCATGGTGCCCCGGGAAGGCGTCGCCATTCATATCAACGCCTTCAACTTCCCCGTATGGGGCATGCTGGAAAAGATCGCCGTGAACCTGCTCGCCGGCGTGCCGGCCATCGTGAAGCCCGCGACCCTGACCAGCTACCTGACAGAAGCCGTCTTCGAAGAAATCATCAGGAGCGGCATCCTGCCGGAAGGCTCGCTGCAGCTCATCTGCGGCTCCGCCCGCGGTATTCTGGACAATATCCAGAATCAGGACATCGTCACCTTTACCGGCTCCGCCTCGACGGGGCAGTCGCTGAAGAGCCATCCGCGCATCATCAGCGAGGCCGTGCCTTTCAACCTGGAGGCGGACTCGCTCAATTGCTGCGTGCTCGGCCCGGACGTAACGCCCGACAAGCCGGAGTGGGATATTTTCATCAAGGAAGTGGTGCGTGAAATGACGACCAAGGCCGGCCAGAAGTGCACCGCCATCCGCCGCATCATCGTCCCGGCAGAAAAGGTCGAGGACGTGCAGATCGCGCTGGGCAAGCGTCTTGCGGGCACGGTCATCGGCGATCCCCGCGTGGAAGGCGTGCGCATGGGCCCGCTGGCCGGCATGAGCCAGAAGCAGGAAGTGAGCGAGCGCATCGCGGAGCTGGCCAAGAGCCAGTCCATCGTGATCGGCAACCTCGAGCAGTTCGAGGTGAAGGGCGCCGACAAGGACAAGGGCGCCTTCCTGCCCCCGATCGTATTCCTCAATGAATCGCCCTTCCGCAATACCGATGTGCATAGCATCGAGGCCTTCGGCCCCGTGAGCACCATCATGCCGTACAAGGATCTCGACGAAGCGATGGCGCTCGCCCGCCTCGGCCAGGGCTCCCTGGTCTGCTCGATCGTGACTGCCGATGAGGCCATAGCGAAGAACTTCGTGCTGGGCACGGCCCTGATGCACGGCCGCATCCTCGTGCTGAATGCCGAGTGCGCGAAGGAAAGCACCGGCCACGGCTCCCCGATGCCCTTGCTGGTGCACGGCGGTCCCGGCCGCGCAGGAGGCGGCGAGGAGATGGGCGGCAAGCGCGGCGTGCTTCACTATCTGCAGCGGACTGCCATCCAGGGCTCGCCGACGATGATCACCGCGATCACGAATGTCTACCAGCAATACGCGAAGCAGACCGAGGACGAGGTGCATCCCTTCCGCAAGCATTTCGAAGACCTGAAGGTGGGCGATACGCTGGTGACGGCCAAGCATACCGTAACGGAAACGGACATCACCAATTTCGCGAACGTCAGCGGCGACAATTTCTACGCGCATATGGACGCCACCAGCCTCGAGGGAACCATCTTCGAGCGCCGCGTAGCACATGGATACTTCGTCCTCTCGAAGGCCGCCGGCCTTTTCGTGGATGCGAAAAAAGGCCCGGTGCTGCTGAACTACGGCATCGACGAGGCGCGGTTCACCAAGCCGGTGTACCCCGGCGCGACGATCGGCGTACGGCTCACGGTCAAGGAAAAGGTCGACCAGGAAAAGCGCAACGAGGAAGACGTGGCCAAGGGCATCGTGAAATGGCTGGTGGACGTGTACGACGAAACCGGCGAAACCGTGGCGATCGCGACGATCCTGACGATGGTGAAGAAGCGGGATCAGTCGGCTTAGAGCCTATCCCAGAATAGAAGGTCTGTCATGGTGAGCTCTTTTGCAGTTTGCAGTAAGCAGTTTGCAGTTTGCAGTGGATCGGGAGCCTTAGCATAGTTAGCCTTTAGCTTA
>JASLDA010000482.1 GCA_030151745.1 Chitinophagaceae bacterium
AATATATTTAAATTATCTCCAGAACCGAACGCAGGGTAAATTATACGCAGACAGCGCCCTTTGGTACGCAGAACGAAACGGGAATGGCTGGCTGAAATACGAAGCGTATAACTGCCTGGGTAACTACTACGTGAACATGAATGATAGCCTGGCATCGAGCTATCTTCTCAAGTCGCTTGAGCTGCAGCCGACCCCAGTGGATTCCCTTGTCTTTCTGAACACGCATATATTACTGGCTCTGATAGCCGATGAGCAGAAGAACTATGACGCTGCTTCTGATTTTTATGAACCCGTCATACAGCATTTCGAAAAGCAGCCCCCTTCTACCTTTCAGGTTGTCACCTTCTCAAACGGTTTCGGCTTCGCAAACAAATCGACCAAGGAAGGGCGGGCCAGGGCGAAACAATACCTGTTTAAAGCGAAGCGGGTCCTGGAAAGCCTGCATGACTCAAGCGCGGCCAGCCTGGTATACAGCAACCTGTCCGACTATTATGCGAACGCTGCGAAGTACAACCTTCCCTATAAGGAAGATAGCGTGCTGTTCTTTGCGGAAAAAGCGATGGCCTATACTACACAGCCATTTAGCGACATAAAGCAGTCTATTATAGCAGCCGCATCCATTTACCTGGATAAGGGTAATGTTGCCCAAGCCAGGCAAATTATGGATCGTATAGATGCGCTGCCCGATACCCCGGTTTTTGAAAAAAAGCAAGTCGAAGCTGATTACTACTGGGTAATATACCAGCTATTAAAACGCGAGCAGAATACGGCCGGTGCGTTGGCTGCGTTGGAAAAAAAAGAAAAGGCAGGAGAAGAGCTGAATAAAATGGAAAAGGATGAGCAGCTGCTCAATCACCAAAAAGAGCTCAGGCGGTTGGCCGCAGAAAAAACCATTGCCGCCAAAAACAGCCTGATCGAAAAGCATCGCTTAGAAATCATTGGTCTCTCGGCCTTCAGTGCGCTATTAGCTGTATGCATTGCCGTATTGTACCTGTACTGGCGAAATAAGCGGATACTGGAGCGGGGAAGACTGATGGAGGCTCAGCAACTGCAGGCGTTCGAAAATCAGAAAAAGCTGTTTGAGGAACGTTCCCGTATCGCCGGTGAAATGCACGACGACCTGGGCAGTACGCTTACATCTACGATTATGGCGGTAGAGCTCATCAAGCACCAACCCAATGATGCCGCCCACATAGCTATGATGAGCCGGTCGGCCCATCAGCTGAGCGACCAGATCAACGAGATTATCTGGAATATGAACGTCAAAAATGACACTTTGGAAAGCCTGAGCGATTATATAATCCGCTTTGCGGCCGGCTTTCTTAAGGAGGCGAATATCCAGTTCTCCTGGGACGAAGACATGAAGAAACAACATGTGCCTGTAAGCGGTCACCAGAGAAGAGCTATCCATCTCTGTACAAAAGAACTGATCAATAATATCGTCAGGCACGCTGAAGCAACCGAAGTAGCAATCAGTCTTGCATACGGGAACGATATGCTTACTATCGACATTATGGATAATGGGCTCGGGTTGCAAGGAGCGAACCCGGCAAGTGCAGGTACAGGTAACGGCCTGCTTAACGTGAAAAGGAGAATGGAATATCTGAAAGGAGATATAACGTGGAAAGAAGGTAACCCCGGAACACATGTTCGCCTTTGCGTGCCCCTATAGCCGGATACCTATTCCTCATATTAAAAGACGCCGGACATCATATCCGGCGTCTTTTAGCCTTTACGTGGTCCCATATCAGTTCGCGTTCTTAAAATATTTATTCAAAGCCTCGGTTCGGTTATCGGCCTGCAGCTTCTTATATATATTGTAGATGTGCCACTTCATTGTTTTGATACTGATAAAGGACATGTCCGCAACTTCCTGGTAAGAATGCCCTTTGGACAATAGCTTCAGGATATCGTCTTCCTTGGCCGTGATGCGAAATTCCGATCTGGCTTCCTCATTTGTATTTTCCCGGGAAAGCGCGTTGAGGATCTTCCTGGCGATACAGCTGCTCAAGGGCATTTCACCATTATTGAGCTCTTTAATCGCATCCAGGATCTGATACGGTTTGCTTCTCTTTACAACATAGCCGCCCGCCCCGGCTTTTAACGCCTCAAACACGCTTTCATCCTCTTCATGCATGGTGCACACCATGAACTTGACATCCGGTACTTTATCCTTAAGCTTAAGCATACACTCAATACCGCTTATGTCCGGCAGCCCGAGATCCATTAGAACGACATTGGGGCGTTTGGCAATAATTTCCTTCATAGCCTCATTACCGTTCCTGATGATCCCCAAACACTTCAATTCGCTATCGCTGCTGACAATTGTATTCAAATATATCTGATGGTCCAATTGGTCTTCAACGATGAGTACAGTTATCATGCAATGATCGGTTTACCGTATCACCAACAAATTTATGGCCGAACTATCATGGTTTTCATCTGCTTGTGTCAATTGGCGAATGGCACTAATCGGCCGTGCCGTTTTATAACATGATCAAATAAGGAAATCGTAAAGCGCGGACTTGTGGATAAGGTATTCAATGAATTCGCGGCGGTGCGACGCAATTGACTTGCGCAGCCCAATTCAATAGCCCCAGGTACTTTCGGATAGAAGTGCCGTAGTTTCTGCTGCAGAATCGGTCAACATCCAAGAATAGCAATATAGCATCCTCCGTATCGACAGATACGCTCATCGATGAGACGAGGAAGGATACTGCCTCTATTTTGAAATACTATTCCTGATAGAGCTCGGCGTACTCGCCAACGAAGAGTACACCAAATAAAAAACCCCTATAAATCAATGATCTATAGGGGTTGAAGTGCCCAGGACTGGACTCGAACCAGCACACCCGTGAAGGCGCTGCGACCTGAACACAGTGCGTCTACCAATTTCGCCACCTGGGCAGGTGTTTTGTTCAGATTTACAAGCTGTTAGCGTGCTAACCTCTTGTGTTTCAGGTCGTTTTAAGAACGTTGGGAGTGCAAAGATACACGGCGTTTCCATTCCGCCAAATTTTTTTTCAAAAAAGCGTCATCAGGCTACAGCCTCTCAAGGCTGTATGATCCATCCGGCCCAGCACCTCGAAGCTTCCGTCGGCATATACGGTGCCCAGGTCTTCCGTGGCGATGAACGCGCAGCTGTGCACGTTCGCCAGGTCGATGACGTTCAGGACGCCGCTGCCGGAGGTCGAGACGTCCAGCGGATCGTTGATGTCGCGCACCAGCACGCGCATGCTGAAGGCCGGCGTCAGCAGCCCGTCCTGCCTGCCGTACGCCTGGGACAGCAGCTCCGTCATCCCGTATTCGGTGGCGACTGCGGGCAGGTTCCAGCGGGACTTCAGGAACTCGTGCACCTGCGCCCTCGTCCATTCCTCGCGCCGCCCTTTCATCCCGCCTGTCTCCATCACCGTCACGCCGGACAGGTCCATAGGGAAAGCTTCCGCGAAATCCAGCAGCGCAAACGTGACACCCAGCAGCAGCACCCGCTTCCCCGCGGCCTGCAGGCGCTCCAGCTTTTCCGCCAGGACGTCCAGCTCATTCAGGTAGAATCCCGACTCAGGGCCGGCGCCCGACCGCATCATGGTCTGGGCCATATGCACCAGGCTCGCCGTCTTCCGCTCCAGGTAGGATGGCAGCAAGGCGAGAATGGTCCATTCGGAAAGCGGGCCGAAAGCGGCCTCAAACCCCTGGATAAGCGCGCGCTGGTACAACTCGGCGTTCCGTACGAAGTGCCGGCTCGGCAGATCTCCGGTCGTCCGGCTGCTTTCGAACAACAGCTCGTGATCTGTTCCCGGTCCCGTGAGCACCTGGTGCGTTTTGAAGAAGCCGATCGGCAGAAAGGGTATCTGCGTTGCGTCACGCACCGCTTCCGGTCTCACCCGGAGCAGGTCCGTATATTGCCGGTAAAGCGGGTTCCGGTCATACTGGTAGCGGAACAGCTCCAGGACCAGATCCTCCGCCGCCGCGGTCTGCAGCAGCCCGAGATATTCGACCGGCGGTATTTTAAACTGCGACACTTTTGGATAACTTTGAGAACATGAAAGTATGGTCCCGGCTCCTGCTTTGCACGCTGTGCATCTTCTGCATATTTAGCTGCAAGAAATCCAGCAATTCTCCTATTCCCTTTTTATCCCTGATCCGGCTTTCCCCGGACACCGTAAAAATCGGCACCCTCACGGATACGGTCTATGTCACGTTTCACTTTTCCGATGGCGACGGAGACCTGGGGAACGATCCGGCACGGGGCGAGTACGATATCTACATGGCCGACAACCGGGGCGCGGACCTGGATACGCTGCGGTTCCTTTTCCCTGAGATTCCGGCCGACGCCATCGACCCCGTAGACGGCATAAAAGGCGAAGGCTCGCTGGCCGTCGGCGGAAGCCTGATCCGGCTCCGCAGCGACACCCTGCATCAGAACAACGGCGATACGGTACGCTACCGCATGTGGATCCGCGACCGCGCGGGGAACAACAGCAACCTTGTCGATCTTCCCCCTGTCTATATCCGGCCTTAAGCCTTGCATGGCCTCGGTTCCGGCCGGGCGCGGCGCTAGAAGGGCTTCAGCTTGCCCTTGCGCAGCTTGATCTTGAAATCCTCCAGCGTATCCTCCCCGCGGATATCGATACGCTTCAGTTCGTACAGATCCAGGGCTGGCGCAGGCTGCGGCTTATTGCCGATCCGGAACGCGCCTTCGATACCGAAATTGCTCATCCAGGCCTTCAGCACCTGGAATTCCAGCTTGTCCTTGGGCCTGGCGCCATAGGGATAGGCCAGGACCTTGGCGAAGGGAATTCCCGCTGCCTCGAATGTATCCACGCTGCTGCGCAGCGCCTTTTCGATCGCATCCAGTCCGGCCTCCGAGAAATTCTCGTGCCTGTAGCCATGCAGCCCGAGCCGGACATGCTTGCCGGCAATGCGGCGGAGCTCATCCGCGCCCATCTTGCGCGCAGGCCCCGAGCCGGCATCGAGCGGGTATGATCCGTCGATCGTACCGGCAATTATGAAGATCGTGGCTTCCCAGCCGAACTCTTCCAGGAGGGGCAGCACATGCTCGAGGTTATTGTAGTAACCGTCGTCGAAAGTCAGCACGAAGGCCTTCTCGGGAGCCTGGCTTTCCGCCCGCATGATCTCCAGGAACCGGTCCATGCCGAGGCATTCGTAGCCTTCGCTGCGCAGGTATTCCCATTGAGCCCGCAGGGTCTGCGGCGTGACGGTAAGGCCGTCCTGCAGGTTCGGCCAGACCCGGTGATACATCAGCACCGGGATACCCTTAAGGGCAGGAAGGAGCCAGGAAAGCTTCATAGCGCGAAGGTACAGGGCCGAACCGCTGCCGGCAGCTAATTTTGCGCGCATGCCAATCAGCGCCGTCATCATCACGTTCAATGAATCCCGTAACATCGCCCGCTGCATCAAAGCCCTGGAAGGGCTTGCCGACGAGGTGATCGTCGTGGACTCGTTTTCGAAGGACGATACGGTCTCTATCGCCGCGGAGCTGGGCGCCAGGGTGATCGAGCACCCCTTCGAAGGCTACGGGGAGCAGAAGATCGTAGGCATCGAGGCCGCCAGCCACGACTGGATTCTCTCGGTGGACGCGGACGAGGAGGTCTCGCCGGAACTCAGGTCCAGCCTGCTGGCGGTGAAAGACCGGCAGGAACACGATGCATACAGCTTCAATTTCCTCACGAACTATTGCGGGGCCTGGATCCGCCACTGCGGCTGGTACCCGAATCCCAAGCAGCGCTTCTGGGACCGCCGCAAGGGGCATATGACGGCCGATAAGGTGCATGAAGCCTGGATCCTGCAGCCCGGCGCTACCGAGGGCTTTCTCAAAGGCGATATCCTTCACCATTCCTTCCCCACGATCTCCTCGCACCTGAAAAAGATCGAGCAGTACAGCGAATTCGGAGCCCGCTTCGATGTGGCCCGGGGTAAAAAGGTAAGCCTCCTCAAGCTCTGGCTCGCACCGAAGTGGACCTTCCTCAGCATCTTCCTGCTCCGCGGCGGCTTCCTGGACGGCTATTACGGCTGGGTCATCGCGAAGAACTCGGCCTTTGCGGCTTTTGCGAAGTACCTTAAGATCCGGCAGTTGGGTGATGGGCAATAGGCAATAAGCAATAAGCAATAAGCAATTGGCAATAGGCAATTGGCAGTTGGGGGCTTGTTCTTAACCGTTGATCGCTAGTCTTCTGCGGATGCTGTATTGTCGCGGTATCTCGGGTGGAACAGCTCCAGCGTCTGCCGCAGGTAGCCCCGGTCAAGGTGCGTGTATATCTCGGTCGTCGTAATGCTCTTATGCCCGAGCATCTCCTGTACCGCCCGGAGATCCGCGCCCCGCTCAACCAGGTGGGTCGCAAAGGAATGCCGGAAGGTATGCGGATGCACTTCCTGCCGCAGACCGGCCGATTGCGCGGCATCGCGCACGACCGTGAAGGCCGTCATGCGGCTCAGGCCGGAGCCCCGGCGGTTCAGGAAGAGGACATCCTCGCTGCCGCTTTTCACCGCCTGGTGATTGCGTACCGCATCCCTGTACATCGCGATATAGCGCAGGGCTTCCCCTCCTATCGGCACCAGCCGCTCCTTATCGCCCTTGCCTATGATCCGGACGAAGCCTTGTTCGGGGAACAGGTTCGACAGGCGCAGGCCCAGCAGCTCGGATACCCGCAGGCCGCAGCTGTACATGGTTTCCAGCATTGCCCGGCCGCGAATGCCTTCGGGCTTGCCGAGATCGAAGGTCTGCAGCATCCGCTCCACCTCGGCGGGGCTCAGCACTTCGGGGAGGCTGCGCCCGGTCTTCGGCGATTCCAGCAGCTCCGTCGGGTCAGACGATACCAGGTTTTCCAGCAGCAGGTACCTGTAAAAGGCCTTTATACCGCTGATGATCCTCGCCTGGCTGCTTGCAGACAGGCCCAGATCGTGCAGGAAGCCGGAGAACTCCTGCAGGTCCTTCAATGACAATTGCTCCGGCTTTAGGCCCGCCTTGAATTCCGCGCAGAAGCGGAACAGCAGGCCGGCGTCGCGGAGATAGGCTTCCAGCGTATTCGCCGAAAGACTGCGCTCGAGCAGCATATATGCCTTAAAGCCCCGGAGCAGGGTTTCCATATGCCTGTATTATTCGCGTATCTGCTCCAGCCATACGCTCAGCTGC
>JASLDA010000503.1 GCA_030151745.1 Chitinophagaceae bacterium
TATATATATGCGCCGGGCGGCAATGGGCAGCGACATTTGTCACTTCGCGCAGCGGTGTATTGGCGCCGAGGTGAAGGACCGGGACCCGTATGCGGCGCAGCAGGTAGTGCACATAAAGAAGGCTGATCTCGTGAACCTCGCCTTCGGGAAGGAACAGCAGTACGGGGGCGGTGTCGTCCGGTGCCGGCAGCTGCTCGATCGCCACGCAGAGCTTGCGGTAGATCACGTGGCTGGCCAGGTGCTCCTGTGCCGGCGCCAGGTGATTGCTCATCCACATCAGCCCGACCCGCTGCATGAAATCGAATACCGGTCCTTCGATGGTGGCTTCCAGCCCCAGGCTGGCGATATGCCTGTCGAGGATCTGCTCGAAGCGCGGCGCGTCCATGCCGAGGGCGGTTTCAAGCAGCTCGTTGCTCAGGGCCTGCTGGCGGAAACCCTCGTCGGAGATCCGGCGGATCAGCCCTTCGATATCCTTCCCCGTCATCTGCCGGATGCGCGAGATCTTGTAGCCATAGGCGTTCAGCAGTGCGATCTGCAAGGCCAGGCGCAGGTCTTCGGCTTCATAGTAACGGATATTGGTAGCTGTGCGCTTAGGCTCGAAGATGCCGTAGCGTTGTTCCCAGATCCGGATCGTATGAGCCTTGATGCCGGTAAGATTTTCGATATCCTTGATGCTGAAGCGGTTCACATCAGTATTGAAGATTTTAGATTGAAGATTGGCCGATGATAAACAGCATTGCGCCTGAAAAGTTCAGGTTTGGGCTGGAAAGATTTTCCGGATCACGTCGGCGCGGTGCGTGAATATGGATTCCACCTGCCGCCGGACGAAGAGCATGCGGGCGAGCTCGCCTAGCGGGCCGAGCGGAACCTGGTAGTGAACGATGTCGCGCATGAAGGTGCCTCCGTCCCGGGCCTCGAAATGATGCTCGTGGTGCCAGAAGGAGAAAGGTCCCCGGCGCTGCTCGTCGACAAAGAGCCTGCCCGGGATCACATGCGTAATCTCGGTCATCCAGAAAAGCGGGATCTGCAGCACCGGCGAGACCTTGTAGATAATGATCATGCCCGGGTAGATCTCGGCGGGCAGGTCGGCGGAGGTGACGCGGAAGTTCATGTACTCCGGCGTAATTGCCTCGAGATTGCCGGCATGGCTGAAATAGGCCCAGACCTTTTCCGGTGGGGCCGGGATCTGCTGCCCGCGGATGAGACGATGTACACCCATGAATTGTATTCCGGCGGCCGGTTAAGTATCGCGGCGGCCCTGGTAGGCCCGGCTGCCCGGCAGGCGCCAGAAAAATAATGCCTGCCAGAACCCGAAGACCGCCGCGAGGCCGGCCGTATAGGCGATCGACGACATCAGGTCGCCCCGGAGCACGAAGAAGAGCATGCCGATCAGAGCGAAGTAGAACAGGCGGGGCAGGGAGAAGAAGGACTGGCCGTTACGCTGCCAGTACCAGCCGTCGAAGCGGGCAATGAGCAATGCCAGCAGTGCCGTGAATATCAGGCCGCCGCCAAAGCCGAAATTGATATAGCCTTCTGCCAGGAAGGTGCAGGCGACGTTCGAGAAGCCGAGATCCAGCTGTTCGAAGAGCCAGGCGCCGCTCCCGATCGGTTTGTCCGGCCAGACGCTGCGCGGGACGAAGAACAGCAAGGTGCCCATGAGCTGCCGGCCGCCGGTACTGCCGTGGACTGCCGTGTACTGCATCGTCCGGCAGAGCGAGGACCAGGCATCGTAGTCGGTGACCAGCACGGCCTTCTGAAAAAGTTCCGTCGGGGCGTTCAGCCGCCGGTCCATATCGATGCCCGCGTAGCGCGTGACGCCGGACAGCGGGGCGACAAGGATAAAGAGGCCCAGCAGCATCAGGGAGAAGCGGTGCCCGCGGCGGAGCGACCGGAAGCCTGCGGCGAGCGTCCACGCGAGGTAGACGGTAAGGGCCATATAGCGCGGAAGGGCCAGCGGGAAGTTGAACAGCAGGCCCGGAACAAGGATCAGCATCAGGCTGCCGAGCCCGAGCCGGTGGCGCCGGAACAATACGATGCCCGAGATGCAGCACCAGAGCATCGTCCCCCGGAGGATCTTATCGAACAGCAGCTGGAAGGTTGTGCTGTGCTGCCAGAGCGCCTTTTCCATGTAACCGCGCAGATACAGTCCTTTGTAGCCCGTTATGATAAACAGGGCGGCGCCGCAGCAGAGCATGATAGCCGGGGCGAACTGTGCGAATTGGTTGATCAGCACTTCGGGCACCGGGGGGCCTTTGCGCTGCGGTTCCGGGATGAAGTTGCGCGAAGCCCAGAGCCTTACCAGCTCAAAGATGCCTAGGCAGAGAAGGACGTAGGCATTGGCGCGCAGCATGGTGCCCGTGCTGATATCGCCTGTATGCCAGGGCATCGTATGTACGGCCAGCTGCAGGGAAGGGATCAATCCCAGGAAGATGAGATTGAAAAGCCACCAGACTTTATTGAGCGAATAGCCCCGTTCGTCGCTGAACAGGCGCCAGGACGAGAAGGCGGAGATGGCGACGAAAAGTCCGAAGACGGGCCATTCGCCGGGGCCGGCGTGGGCGAACAGGAGCAGTCCGGCGGCCTGGATAAGCGGTGGCAGGATGCACCACCAGGGCGGGCGGACGTTAAAAGCGTAGCGATGGGTCATGCAGTGCGCCAAAAGTAGCATCTCCCGCCAAGACCTGTCGGGGATTGAAGGCCCGGGCGGGCGTAACCGGCGCCGGCTCCGGGGAGAAGCTGAGGCGGGCGCCTGGTTTCTGCCCTAGAAGCCTGCTTCAGTGAATTCTATATCATGCCGTTCGCCGGCATCGTAATTTCATACAGGAAGTTTTGACCAAGCAACGTTTGATGAACCAACGATCATGAAAGGATTTCATTTTTCGGAATACCGGCCCGGGGAAAGCGACAAGTCGCCGTTCGAGCGGCTGCTGGATTTGTTTATGCAGTTGCTGCAGTTCAGCAACGGCGATGCGACCGAGGCGCTTAACTGGCTGACCCAGCTGGACCGAGAGCATGGGCTGACCGATGAGGAATATGGCATCGGTGATTTCATTGAGGACCTGAAGAAGAACGGCTACCTGAAGGAAGACGATCAGACCGGGGCTTTCCGGTTAACGGCGAAGAGCGAGCAAGGCATCCGCCGGCGCTCGCTGGATGAGATCTTCGGCAAGCTGAAGAAGACGAAGCAGGGCGCGCACAAGACGTTTAAGACCGGGCAGGGTGACGAGCTGAATCCCGAGCTGCGACCTTTCGAGTTCGGTGACGCGCTGGAGAGCATCGATTTTACGGACTCGATCCGCAATGCATATATCAACCACGGCGTGGAAAGTTTTGCGATGCAGGAGGAGGATCTTTCGATCCATGAGCGGGATTTCAAGACGCAGACCTCGACGGTGCTGATGATCGATATCTCGCATTCGATGATCCTGTACGGGGAGGACCGGATCACGCCGGCCAAAAAGGTGGCGATGGCGCTGAGCGAGCTGATCACGACGCGTTACCCGAAGGATACGCTGGACATTGTGGTATTTGGGAATGATGCCTGGCAGATCGAGATGAAGGACCTGCCGTATCTCGAGGTCGGGCCGTATCATACGAATACGGTGTCGGGGCTGGAGCTGGCGATGGATATTCTGCGGCGGCGGAAGAACCCCAACAAGCAGATCTTTATGATCACGGACGGTAAGCCGACCTGCCTGAAGATCGGGAAGAAGTACTATAAGAACTCGTTTGGGATCGACTCGAAGATCCTGAACCGGACCTTGAATCTGGCGGGTCAGCTGCGGCGGCTGAAGGTCCCGGTGATAACCTTTATGATTGCGCGGGATCCCTATCTGCAGGCATTTGTACGGCAGTTTACAGAGGTGAACGGCGGCAAGGCGTTTTACAGCTCGCTGGACGGATTGGGAAGTTTTGTATTCGAGGATTACGAGCGCGGCAAGCGAAAAACGCTGCGATAGGGCTGCACCTCCCTGGCCGGCCCTCAGGCCGGCCAGGGAGGTGACACCTTGAATGGAGGTGACACCTTGAATGGAGGTGACACCTTGAATGGAGGTGACA
>JASLDA010000013.1 GCA_030151745.1 Chitinophagaceae bacterium
GCCGTAGGTGCTTCCTATCAGGTAGGACCCGTCGTGGAGCTCCGCCATAGCCGTCGCCGCCAGGTTCGACGAGGGGCCCTCCGGCAGGATCGTACGTCTGCTGAAGGCCATCGTCGCCGTATCCAGGATGCCGAGATATTGCTCGTAGTTCATCCATATGCGGCCGGAGCCGTCGCGGTGGAGCAGCGTGACGCGTTCCAGCCCGGCCGGCCCGTAGTTGCTGTAACGCTTTACCGCGTTCGTCGCCCGGTCGAGTACCAGCAGGCCGCTGTTGAAGGTCCCGATCCAGAGCTTGCCGGCCACCTCCAGCAGGCTCTTGGCCATCAGCGCCGTTTCGTCCGCATGCTCTCCGGGCTGCGGTATGAAGCTCCCGAAGCGGTTTCCCTTGGTGTCCACGATATTGATCCCGTTGCCTTCCGTACCCACCCACAGGTTGTCGGAGCGATCCATGAGCAGGCAGGCTACATACGGACTGTTCAGGCTGTATGCCGGATTGGTATTGACGGGGAAGCGGATGAGCTGGCCGCTTTGCAGGCGCAGCCGGGCGAGCCCAGAGCCTGTATTGCCGTAGCAGATGCCGCTGCTGCTGATGCGAAGCGGCCGGAACTCCGCGCTGACGGCGGCCGGGAGCGGCATGACCGAGCTGAGGCGGCCGTTCCGGAAGAGCCGCACTCCTCCCGGAGTCCATACGCTGAGGCGCCCGTCGGGGATGGGCAGGACCGCCCGGATGGAATCGGAGCGCAGCATGGTCTGTATGGCCGAGCTGCGCGTATCCAGGCTATACAGCCGTTTGGGCGTGACGATGTAAAGCGATTGCCCGATCAGCGTGCCGCCGGTTATGGTTTCGCCGGCCTCGAGGCCGGCGGGCATGGCCCCGGCCTTGAGGCTGCCGAGCTCGATTTTCCAGAGGTGCCGGTCCAGCCAGCAATACAGCGCCTCCTTGTCGAGGCCCGCTATCACGATCTGCTCGTTATAAGGCACGGGACCCAGATCGATTTTCCGGAACCGCTGCTCGCGGAAGTTATAGCAGACGATGCCGCTGCTGCAGCTGAACCAGAGGCGGCCGCTGCGATCTTCGCACATGGGGCCGCGGACGATGCGGTCGGCCAGGCTGCGGCCGGAACTGTCGTTGTAGCGCCCCCGGAAGGTACGGAAGCTGCGGCCGTCCCAGCGGGCAAGCCCGTCGCCCGTGCCGATCCAGATAAAGCCGCGGCTGTCCTGGAAGAGGCTGTAGACCGAGCCCTGCGGCAAGCCGTCGTCCACCCCGAGCCGGTGAACCGGCAAGGCATGCTGCTGAGCCTGCGCTACCGGGGCCAGGGACCATAACAGGCAGATCAGAAGCGGAAATCCTCTAAGCATTCACAGCCGGCTGTCATGCAAGATAGTTCCTGACTTGGGGAAAGTGAATTAATTGATGAATCGGAGATTTGATTTTCAGGACGATCGGAGTATTCGGCAAAAGGCGCGGGAGAACACTTCCCGCATGCAAATCCGGGTCGGGCCTCCGGGGGAGAACACCCCCTGCCGCGGGCCTTTTTGCCCCTTGCCGGGCATCGGGAATGACCCGGGAATCCCAGGTTCTCCCGGGGCGGCCCGCGGCGGCCGGGCTTTCACCTTTTGACTTTTACTTTTAATCCCTTCCATTTCTCCCATTCAGCACTTAGATTTGCGATATCCCGATATTCCCCGGGAATTCGCCATTCGCTTATGAGAAGAGTGTTCTACGCTGTTGCCGCCCTGTCGCTGTTCGCGCTTTCCTGCAATAAGGAGGACAAGATCATGGATAAGGTCGACGTTCCCGACCGCGGCCAGGTTCGTTTCATCAACATCAGCCCGGACCTCTATGATTTTTATCTTGATAATAACAAGATGGGAAATATCTACGGGAACGACACCGTGGTGATCCCCAACGTACAGACCGGAAGCCGGCTGGTGAAGGCCATTCAGACGAGCAATATAAATGGGACGGCCCTGCTTCGCCAGCAGACGCTCATCGTCTATAAAGATTCCGTCAGCACCTTCATCTTCCCCTGAACCGGTGCAGATACTGCTGAAAGCCGGCTCCCGTGCAATCGGGGCCGGCTTTCGCGTTTCCAGCCCGCTTTCATTTCCCCTGGCATTATTTAATAACCCGGAAAAGCATGCCTGTTTTACAAGCTCCCGGACCGAATCCGGATGCGGTCAAGCGCCGGCAGCTGGCCGCGCACAAGCGGTTGGCCACCGGCCTGTTCCTGCTGATGGTGCTGGTCTATGCCGCGACTGTCTGGCTGGGTAAGCACCATCCCGCGCCCTGGATCGGCTATGTCGGCGCGTTTGCGGAGGCGGGCATGGTGGGCGCGCTGGCCGACTGGTTCGCGGTCACAGCCCTGTTCCATCACCCGCTGGGGCTGCCTATCCCGCATACGAATCTCATCGAGCGGGGGAAAGCCGCTATCGGGGCGAACCTCGGCGATTTCGTCGTAAGCAATTTCCTAAATGCCGGCACGATCCGGCCTTATATCCTGGAGCTGAAGATCTCCGGCTTTGCCGCCGGCTGGCTCGGCCGGCGGAAAAATACGGAGCTGCTGATCGCCGAGGGCTCGAAGCTGGCGCTGGAGCTGCTGCGCAGAACGGATGAGGAGCAGGTCGCCGGATTCATCGCGAAGCGGGGCAGATCGCTCCTGCAGGAGCTGAAGCTGCATCTGCTGGCCGGCAATGCCCTGGGCTATTTCCTGGACCGGCGCTCGGAAGCGGAGCTGGTCACGCTCCTGGCCCGGAAAATCGCCGGTTTCATCGCGGAGAACGATACCCTGGTCCGCGAGAAGGTAAAGGCAGAGAGCCCTTTTTTCATACCCGGCTTCGTGGACCGCAAGCTCGCGGAGCGGATCACCTCCGGGCTCGTTTCGTATTTCGAGGAGATCGCTGCAGACCCGGGGCACCGTATCCGCGAAGAGCTTCGTGCCCGGCTCTACACCTTCACCGAACAATTGAAAACGGAGCCCCGCTGGGAGGCCGAGTTCCAGGATCTGAGCGCATCGCTTCTTACAGAGGAAAAGCTGCGGGAGTATGCGCTTGCCGCCTGGCGCTCGTTGAAGACCACGCTCGAGACGGAGCTCCGGGAGCCGCAGTCGGCCCTGGCGCGGTATATCCGCCGCAACCTGGAAGAATTCCGCTTGCGCCTGGAGCAGGACCCCGGATTGCAGGCCCGGATCGACGGCTGGATCAGGCACACGGCGTATCGCTATATCCTGCGGAACGCCCGGCAGGTAAGCCTGCTGATCAGCAATACGATCGGGAACTGGCCCGGCCGCGAACTCAGCCGCAAGCTGGAGCTCGAAGTAGGGAAGGACCTGCAGTTTATCCGCATCAACGGCACGATCGTAGGCGGCGCGGTGGGATTGCTGATCTACGCGCTGACGGAGCTGCTCGGCTGACCAGGCCGGACGAATAGCCGGGCCCCGGACCGGTCGGGCAGGGGATGCGATTTCCGACGGCGGCGTTCCGGTGCTTCGGCGGGGCACTATTTTGTTGATGCAGCGCGGGATAAAACCGCAATTATGCTTCGCATCTCATCCGCGCTGGCTGCGCTGCTGCTGGCTCCGTTCTGGGCCGGCGCACAGGCTCCCCTGACCATTGCGCAGAGCAAGACACTGCCTGCGCCTTCCGAATCCGTAAAGAATTTCAGCAAGGTCAAAGGCTGGGATGACGGCCGCATGCCGGTTGCGCCTGCGGGCTTCGAGGTAAGCCTTTACCAGGACGGCTTTTCCAATCCGCGCTGGCTCTACCAGCTGCCGAACGGCGATATCCTGGTCGCGGAATCCAATACGATCAAGAACACGCTGATGCAGGCGGGGGCCGTCGTGATGGGGGCCAGCAAGGCTGAGAACATGAAGACCAGCGCCAACCGCATCACTATCCTCCGCGATGCGGACAAGGACGGGAAGCCTGAGCTGAAGGAAATCTTCAAGGAAGACCTCAACCAGCCTTTCGGCATGCTGCTGCTGGGCGACTGGCTTTACATCGCCTGCACGGACGCGCTGTTCCGGTTCCCGTACAAGACGGGAGATACCCGGATTACCGGCGAGGGACAGACGATCCTGAAGC
>JASLDA010000018.1 GCA_030151745.1 Chitinophagaceae bacterium
AACCATTTGGAGATCCGGCCCTGGCGCAGCAGCACCAGCATCTTTTCCTCGATCATCCGCGGCCGTACCAGTTCCGTGTAGAGCCGCACCAGCTGATCATCCGTAAAACCCGAGCGTTCGAATTGCATGGGCGCAAAGGTATAAGGGGATTAGGGGATTGGAAGATTGGGGTGTTTGGAGATTCGGGGACGTAGGGCCGGGAGCCCCGCAACAAGTATGGCGAGCACGTATTGCGCAACGCTTCAAAGTCATCGGCCCATGATAATCAGCGCTCTTTCGCGGGCGGCGCTCTCAGGAAACGTCAGCGGATTGTTGAAAACATGCCGGGCTGCCGCTTCTGACAGTTCCCTGTCGACGGCCGGCCCAACCCTTCCGTCTTTCGGAGCATGAAGAAGCTTTACCTCCTGCTCATACTTTATCTGGCGACTTTCCTCGCGACGCAGGCCCAGCCCGGAGACACGGTCCGCGTGCTGTTCCTGGGCAACAGCTTTACCGGCGCGAACAATATGCCCGGCCTGTTCGAAGACCTGGCCCGGGCTGCCGGTCGCAATGTGATCGTACGGATGCATGCGCCGGGCGGCGTCTATATCGGAGATACCCGGCCCGGGCAGCTTTCCCACGCCTACGACCCTGCCGTCCATCAGCTGCTTAAAAGCGAGAAATGGGACTACGTCGTCGCGCAGGACAACCAGGGACATTACTCCTATGACATCGGCGTTTACCCCTCCTACGCCGAGGTGTATAGAGGCCATACGATCATCCGCGACACCCTGCTTAGCGCCAATCCCTGCGGCCGGCTTATCCTCTTTTCCGGCTGGTGCTTCAAAAACGGCTGGCCGGGCCAGTTCCCCGACGGCAAGTCGATGAACCAGCGCGTGTATGAAAACTACGTCTATGCCAATAAAACCATCAAAGAGCTGGTAAGCCCGATCGGCATCGCCTGGAACCGCGTCTCCGATTCTCTGCCGGGGGTCGATCTCTGGAGCCCGGACGAAGCGCATCCTTCGCTGGAAGGCAGCTATGTCACCGCTGCGACAGTCTACGCGACGATCTTCCGCAGCGATCCCTACACGCTGCGCTTCGACGGCGGGATCAATCCCGCTCAGGCAAAGCTCATGCGCCGCACGGCTTTCGAGGTTGTGATGGACAGCCTTGGCCCGACGAGCCTGGCCGCCCACACGCTGAGCCTTACCGCCGGCGCCACGCAGCTGACGGCCGGCAGCGGTTACAGGACCTACCAATGGTATTCCGCCGGCCGGCTTGTCGCCACTACGACTGCGGCGAGCTACACGCCGGCCGCCAGCGGTTGCTACCAGGTCATCGGGACGAATGCCGGCGGCTGCAGGCAGCGCTCGCCGGTGGTCTGCTTTGCAAAGAGCGGCACGCCGTCGGCGGTCGGAGGTTGGGAAGCCGGGGCTGTCAGCCTCTTCCCGAACCCCAGCTCCGGCGAGCTGAACATCCGGTTCCCCGCTCCGGTCCGGCAGGCCATGGTCGCGCTCTGCGATCTGAAAGGCAGCATTGTATACCGGCAGCAGCTCGGCGGCGGGGAAAGTTTCCGTTGCCGGATTCCGGCGCCGGGGCCCGGCCTTTACATAGTCCGTATCGATACCGAGCGCGGCAGTATCGTGCAGCGCCTGCGCCTAGAGCCCTAGCAGGCTTCATTGCCTGCTGCCGACATCCTCCAGCCATGCGTCCAGCACCGCTTCAAACTCCCTGTGCGCGCCTGCGGGCCGGAACGCATGAAAGGGAAAGACCTTCGTTGCCTGCAGCGCGGCGTCCAGCCTGAGATGTTTTTGGGAGCAATGCATGAAGATGCCCGCAGCATGCAGTTCCCGTGCCAGGTATTCCTGCTCTGTCTGTCCGGGAGTAGGGATAAGAATGGCCGGCTTGCCGAGCAGCGTCAGGTCCATCAGGCTGGAATAGCCGCTGCGGCAGACCACCATGGACGCTCCGCCGAGAATATGCTGGAGCTGGGCTGTCGTTGCGCGCGGAAAATGCCGGATATGCCCCGGGATCGCTTCCCGTACCGCGTCGGGATGCCCTTCCACGAATATGAAACGGTGCCCGGGCATGGCGAGGGCTTGTTCCCATAGGGAATCCGAGAGCAAGCTCCGCTGCGGCTCGGGGCCGCTGAGGAGAATGAGCACGTAAGCCTCGTCCTGCACCGGTGCGGGCTGCAGCTGCGAGAGCCAGCCTATATACCGGGCATTGCTCGGCAGCGGGACCGGGTGGGCCAGCCGGCCCGAGAGATTCGGCTCGCTTCCGACATCCACCAGCCAGCTCTGCCCGAAGCGTTCCAGCATGGGGTAATGCAGGCGTCTTGCGAGCGCGTCGGCCATCCCTCCCAGCCCCGTGATCAGCCCGGCCTGATGGGTCAGGATGACGGCCGGGACGCGTGGATGCCAGAGCCCGTACCTGTTATCGGAGATGACGGCGTCAATCTCGTCGCGCTCAACGATTTCGGCCAGCCAGCGATGCTCATACCGGATTCTGCGCAGGATTTTTGGAATTTGCCGCAGGATATTCGGTAAAAAAGGACCTGCGCTGTACTTTACACCGTATCCCGGCAGGTCCAGGCAGCGTATGCCTGGGAAGGCCGAGCTAAGAAAGGTCTTTTGAACGTCATTTCCGGCAACGACGACCTCACGTTTTTCGTTCAGCAGCCGTCTAATGATTGGAATGCAGCGTGTAGTATGCCCAAGCCCCCAGTCGAGCGGCGCAATTAGGATTCGTCTAACAGGGGAGGCAGGCAAAGAGTACTATTTTTGTCGTTCGAAGCATGAATCTGCCGCGGTACACAAAAATAATAGCCTCTACACCGATGCGTAAAACCATGAGCCGGTTTTCCGGATTGCTTGCCCTGGTCGCCCTGTTACTGATGGCACAAAGTTGTAGTACGTCAAAACAGTGCGGTTGCGGAGCCGATCTGAACAAGGCCTACACCCCGCGACGACGATAACCTTAAAAATGAAATATTATGTGGAGCAGCAGAGAAGATAAGGTTTGGATGCACTATCTCAATGATATCATCGCTTCCGATGTGCCCTCTGCGGTGTTTCTTTCAACCTTCATGCGCCATGTAATGAGAAGCCGCAGCTACGCTAACTATCACGAGGTTGCGGATCTACAGAAGTACAAGCTGTACAGCAGCAGTAAGAAAGTCCGTATAGCCATGGCCAGCCGCCTGCGCGAGCCCTTTGTATTCGTGCTGAGCAAAAATTGATTCGTACGCTTATATGATATTGAAAACGCAGGCCGGAGCCTGCGTTTTTTCATTGCAGGCACAGCGGCGCAGGATTGGTAGCTCGAGCGCCGAAGACCCTGTATTCCTGAAGGAGCTCACGCGCATAACCCGCCTGTTTCCGGCCGTCTGCGTACCGGGAGCCGCCGCCCGCCGATTTTCGCACGGCCGCCAGGTTCCGGCATCGAACCTTCGCATCGCTTATCGCAGATACCGATCTTCAATCTTAGATCTACAATCTTCAATCACAATTGATGTCGCGCATATTTGGAAAGAACGCAACCGGCGATCGACTGCGCCGTATTCAGTCTTCACCGCAGTACAGGAACGGGCGCTTCCAGAATCAGAGCTTTACCCCGGACCTGAGCGAGGACGCGACGATGTGGAAAGTCCTCCGGGCCTTCCGGAACCGGCCGAAAAGCGTGCGGCCGCCGATGCCGGTCCAGGCGCTCGCACCCGATTTTCAATCCCTGCTCTCGGCCCCGGACGACGCACTGATCTGGTTCGGGCACTCTTCCTACCTGCTGCGGACATCCGGCAGAACATTCCTGGTGGACCCGGTGTTCAGCCGGCGCGCTTCGCCGATGCCGGGCTTCGTGAAGGCATTCCCCGGAACCGATATCGTAAAGCCCGCCGATCTCCCGGAGCTGGATTACCTCGTCATTACGCACGATCACTACGACCACCTGGATTACGATACGATCCGGCAGCTGAAGCAGAAGGTGAAGCACTGGATCTGCAGCCTGGGCACCGGCGCGCACCTGGAATACTGGGGCGTCCCAGCCGGGAGGATTTCCGAGCTCGACTGGTGGGAATCGGTTCAACCGGAGCCGGGCTTAAATATGACGGCGACCCCTGGACGTCATTTCAGCGGGCGCCTTAAGCGGGCTCAGACGCTCTGGGCCTCCTTCGTGCTGGAGACGCCGGGGCGACGCTATTTCATCGGCGGGGACTCGGGCTTTGACGCACATTTCGGGGAGATCGGAAAACGCTTCGGTCCCTTTGACCTGGCGATCCTGGAATGCGGGCAATATCACGAATACTGGAAGCATATTCATATGATGCCAGAAGAGACGGCCCTGGCCGCGGAGCTGCTCGGCGCAAAGGCCTTGCTGCCGGTGCATTGGGGCAAGTTCAACCTCGCGCTGCATCCCTGGGACGAGTCGATCGAGCGCCTGCTCAAGGCTGCAGCCGGGCGGCCCTACGAGGTGCTGACACCGGCAATCGGCCAGACGGTGCTGCTCAACGGGGAGCAGCGCTACGATAAGACATGGTGGCGGCGGGACTAGCCGCAGCTTCATCTGCGCAGCTGCGTTTTGAGAAGCGGTTCAAGGTGTCACCTCCATTGGAGGTGACACCTTGAACCGAACGAGGGAAATCGTTCTTTTCCCGGGGATTCCGGGGAACAAAATAAAACTTTGCAGGGCGCTAGCCGACCTGCCAACTAAATTGCATCATGCCGAAGCCCCAGTCGTACTCCAACCATATCTTCTTTTACCCGCCGCACCACTTCATATTCCTGCCGCTCGGCGGGATCCTGACCGTCGTTGCGGGCTACCGGGCCTGGAGCCTGCCTGAAGAGCGGTCCATGTGGATGGGCTTCGCCGCGGTATTCCTCATGCTTACCTGGCTGAGCGCGATGCTCCGGCAGCACTACGCGCTGGGCCTGCAGGACCGGATCATACGGCTCGAGCTGCGGCAGCGCTATTTCGAGCTTACGGGAGAGCGCCTGGAGCCCCTGGAATCGCAGCTGAGCTTCGGACAAATCGCCGCCCTGCGCTTTGCGCCCGACGAGGAGCTGAAAGCCTTGCTAGACGCGGCCCTGCAGGAAAAGCTCCCAGCCGGGGAAATCAAGCAGCGCATCCGTAGCTGGAAAGGAGATTACCAGCGCGTCTGAATGCCCGCCCCGACGGTGTAACGCTATTTGCAAAAACGTTTTTCCCATGAATATTGAAATCCTCTCAGGGTCGCCGCGCCAGGGCTCGCTCAGCCACCGTGTAGCCCTGCACCTGAAGCAGCAGCTGGCGGAGCGCGCACCGCAGCATAACACCGGCCTGATCAGCATGCAGGATACCGTCTATCCCTTCATCCAGAGCGTCTGGCAGACGAAGGAACATATCCCGGCGGATAAGCAGGAATCAGCCAACCGCGTGTTCGATGCACATGCCTTCATCCTGGTATCGCCGGAATACAACGGGGGCTATTCGCCGGCGCTGAAAAACTTCCTGGACCATTTCCCCAAGCAGACGCGCAAGGTCTTCGGCATCGCGACTTCCTCCCCGGGCGCGCTGGGGGGCATCCGTTCCGCGCAGGCCCTGCTGCACCTGGTTCCTGCCCTGTTCGGCATCACGTCGCCGACGCTGCTGGTCACACCGGCAGTGGAGAAGAAGTTCGACGAACAGGGCGGGCTTCTCGACGAGAGCTTCTCCAAGAGCATCGGGAACTTCCTGAACGACTTCTTATGGCTGGCGGAAAGCCTGCACGGTAAATGATTCCGTTGCTCGTAACCGGTCCGGTAGCCCGCTGATATTCAACGCGACGAATCGACGATCATGGATATTTCAATTGCATTGCACGGCGGCGCCGGCACCATCCTGCGCAGCGCCATGTCCCCGGGCCTGCAGGAGCGGTACGAGACGGGGCTCAGGGCCGCATTGGACGCCGGCTATGCCGTTCTGGAGCAGGGAGGCACGGCCCTGACCGCCGTAGAGACCGCCGTCCGGAGTCTGGAAGACTTTCCCTTGTTCAACGCGGGGCGGGGCGCCGTCTTCAATCACGAGGGCGCGCACGAGCTGGATGCGGCGATCATGGACGGGCGGAACCGCGCCTGCGGGGCCGTTGCGGGAGTCAGCGGCATCCGGAACCCGGTGAGCCTGGCCCGGGCGGTGATGGAGCAAAGCGAGCATGTGCTTCTTGCCGGCAAGGAAGCCGAGCGCTTCGCAGCGCAACTTGGGTTTCAGTTCGAGCCGGAAGCTTATTTCTTTACCCAGCAGCGCTACGACCAGCTCCAGGACGCGCTGCGGGCCGGGCATATGCAGCTCGACCACAGCGATAAGCCGCAGTACCCGGATGAGAAGAAGTTCGGGACGGTGGGAGCAGCTGCCCTCGATGCCTCGGGCAACCTGGCTGCGGCGACATCGACCGGCGGCATGACGGCAAAGCGCTGGGGACGGGTAGGAGATTCACCCATTATCGGAGCCGGTACCTGGGCCGACAACGAAACCTGCGCCATCTCCTGCACCGGGCATGGCGAATTTTTCATCAAGGCCGTCGCAGCGCATGATATCCATTGCCTTATGAGCTATAAGTGTCTTATCCTGCAGGAAGCCTGCGATATGGTCGTGTATGACAAGCTGGTGAGGATGGGCGGCGAAGGAGGGCTCGTAGCCGTGGATACGAAGGGAAATATCGCGATGCCCTTCAACAGCGAAGGCATGTACCGGGCCTCGAGAACCCGGCGCGAGGCGCGTGTCGAGATCTATAAGTAAGGTGGGAATTGGCTC
>JASLDA010000074.1 GCA_030151745.1 Chitinophagaceae bacterium
TGACCCAGGACGATCTCGCCAACAGCCTGCAGGCGGCGCTGAGCTCCCTGAACACCGCGACGAAGAATGCCGAGGTGCTGACGGCTAACCTGGAGCGTTTCTCCGCGAAGATGAACACGCCCGGGAGCTTCGCCAACGACCTGGTGACGGATACCGCCATCTTCCGCCAGCTGCGCCGGTCCACCACCGAGATCCAGGCGGCGGCGGCCAATATCCGGCAGGTCTCCGATCAGCTCAACAGCTCCGGCAGCGCGGCCGGGGTGCTCCTGAACGACCCGGAGGCCGCGGCGAATATCCAGCAGACGCTCCGGAACCTGAACGCCGGCAGCGGGAAGCTGGACACGAATATGAAGGCGCTGCAGAGCAATTTCTTTTTCCGGGGCTATTTCAGGAAGCAGCGGAAGGCGGCGGCGAAGGGGAAGAATTAGTCAATTGGTCAATGCACTTAGCATAGATGGGATTTGTGAATTTGTGAATTTGTGAATGGGGGAATGCTTGGGATGATCTGTATGCTCATGGAGGCTTGCTTCGCGGCGCGTTGAGCCGGTATGAAGCGGCCTGCTTGCGGGGAAGGGCCGAGTTTGCCGCCGGAATCCCGGGCATTCCAGGTTCTGCATTTTGCATTTTGAATTTTGCATTATTCCCGTATCTTTGCGCCCTCAATTCCAGGATTGCTCTTAATTATAAGTCTGCATTTGGGAGATTGTGCCGGCCCTAAACCAGCCGGAACCAACATTCGTTAACACCAAAAAACGTTTACTAAATGGCCAAAGAAATCACTGGCTACGTGAAACTGCAATGCAAGGGTGGACAAGCCAACCCTGCACCGCCAATCGGTCCCGCACTCGGTTCCAAGGGCGTAAACATTATGGAGTTCTGCAAGCAATTCAATGCTCGTACGCAGGACAAGATGGGCAAGGTCCTTCCCGTACTGCTTACAGTATACGCTGACAAGTCGTTCGACTTCGTGATCAAGACGCCTCCGGCTGCCGTGCAGCTGATGGAAGCTGCCAAGATCCAGTCCGGCTCCAAGGAAAGCAACCGTACCAAGGTCGGCAAGGTTTCCTGGGCTCAGGTAGAAGAAATCGCCAAGGACAAGATGGCCGATCTGAATTGCTTCACGATGGAAAGCGCCATGAAAATGGTTGCCGGTACCGCCCGTTCCATGGGCCTCACCGTTGAAGGTCAATCCCCGTTTAACGCCTAATCATCAACTGGCCGGCCGGCGCGATCCGGTCGGGGAATCATCACTCATTTCCATTCATCTTCGATATGCGGCCGCTGTAAAGCCCTCGCATATCGGCTAATTCAGAACGATGGCAATCACTAAAAAGAGAAAAGCCGCAGAGGCTAAGATTGATAATAGCAAGCAGTATACCCTGGCCGAGGCTTCCAACCTGGTAAAGGACATCAACTGCACCAAGTTCGATGCTTCCGTAGACGTACACGTACGCCTCGGCATCGACCCGAAGAAGGCCGACCAGGCTCTTCGCGGTACCGTTACCCTGCCGCATGGCACCGGTAAGACCAAGCGCGTTCTCGTGCTTTGCACCCCGGACAAGGAAGCCGAAGCAAAGGCTGCCGGCGCCGACTTCGTAGGCCTGGATGAGTTCGTGAGCAAGATCGAAGGCGGCTGGACCGACGTCGACGTTATCGTCGCCACTCCGTCCGTGATGCCGAAGATCGGCCGTCTCGGTAAGGTCCTCGGTCCCCGCAACCTGATGCCGAACCCGAAGACCGGCACCGTCACCAACGACGTAGCCGCCGCGGTCACCGATGTGAAGGGCGGTAAGATCGCCTTCAAGGTCGACAAGACCGGCATCATCCACGCTTCCATCGGCCGCGTTTCCTTCGAGCCGAAGAAGATCGCCGAAAACGCACAGGAACTGATCAACACCCTCGTTCGCATGAAGCCGGCTACCGCCAAGGGCGTGTACCTGAAGGGCATCTCCATGGCTTCCTCCATGAGCCCGGGCATCAGCATCGACACCAAATCTGTAGGATAATTCGCCAATAGGCCGCAAGGCCGGATAAACAAACATTATTTCACCACAGTGTGCATTGGCGAATGACAGTGGCACATTGGTTAATAAACGATCATGACTCCTGCTGAAAAAAATGCAGCTATCGAGGTACTGAAAGAGAAGTTCTCCCAGTACGATAACTTCTACCTCACCAATACTGAAAAGCTCAGCGTGGCCCAGGTGAATGCCCTGCGCCGCACCTGCTTCGAGAAAGGCGTTGAGATGAAGGTTGCCAAGAACACCCTCATCAAGAAGGCCCTCGAATCCATCAACTCCGAAAAGTACGCCGGCGTCTACGACAGCCTGCACGGTGTAACAGCCCTGATGTTCACCAATACCCCGAAGGAACCCGCTGTCATCATCAGCGATTTCCGCGGCGCCAAGGGTGAGCTCCCGATGCTGAAGGCCGCTTTCATCGGCGAAGACATCTTCGTCGGCGACAACCAGCTGGCAGCCCTGAAGAGCATCAAGACCAAGAACGAGCTCATCGGCGAGGTCATCGGCCTCCTGCTCAGCCCCATCGGCCGCGTCCTGTCCGCCCTCGAAAACAAGGCGAACAAGTCCGGCGAAGGTGCCGCTGCCGAAGAAGCCGCTCCCGCTGCTGAATAAGATAGCTGCCTGAGGCCGGCTTCCACGGCTTCCGGTGACGATTCCCATTCATACACAACAATCCAATCTTAAAACCAACTTTTTAAAAGTCCAATACCATGGCAGACATTAAGAACCTCGCTGAACAACTGGTGAACCTGACCGTTAAGGAAGTACAGGAGCTCGCTGATTTCATGAAGACCGAATACGGCATCGAGCCGGCTGCTGTTGCCGCTGCTCCCGCCGCTGCCGGCCCGGCCGCCGCTGCTGCTGAAGAAAAGACTGCGTTCGACGTTATCCTGAAGAGCGCAGGCGCATCCAAGCTGAACGTCGTTAAGGTTGTTAAGGACATGACCGGCCTCGGCCTGAAGGAAGCCAAGGAACTCGTTGACGGCGCTCCGAAGCCGCTGAAGAACGGTGTTTCCAAGGCTGAAGCAGAAGACATCAAGGCTAAGCTCACTGAAGCCGGTGCCGAAGTCGAAATCGCCTAATCCTCACCGGAATATAAAAAGAAGCCGCTCCGCTTGGAGCGGCTTCTTTTATGTTTCATATTTTAGGAGGAGCGGATGACACATGAATCATCTCCTGGCAGCTTTAACAACATCGTTCCTTTTCAAGCGTTTATTTCGAGGCCCTACAATTTTCGCCGGTGCGCTCATTTTCCTGCCTGCTTTTTTTCCTTGCTTTCGTTTGTCCCGCAGCCGCGCAGGAGGTATCCGTTCAGATCAGGGACGCCGCCACCAAAGCCGCCGTTCCCTTCGCCGCGATCCGCTTCGGCCGGTCGGCGCAGGGCCTCATCGCGGACCTCTACGGGAGCGCGCAGCTGCCCGCTGTGATCCCCGAGGGGTTCATCGAGGTCTCCGCCCTGGGATACGAGCCCGCAAGAATCTCCGGCCGCCCCGAAGCCGTGATTTTCCTGCAGGCAAAGCAGGAGAGCCTCGGCGAGTTCGTCGTCCGGCCGGATTACGACAAGATCCGCCGCATCATCCGCCTGGCCATCGCCAACCGCGACCGGCACAACCCCGAGCGCTACGACTGGTACCGGTGCCACATCTATTACAAGATGCGCGCCGATGCTTATCCGCGGGACCCGGCTTTCGATAAGGATACGTCCCGCGGCGCTGCCGAATTCGCACGTTTCATGGAGGCTCAGCATCTCCTGGTGTCCGAGACATACAGCATACGCACCTGGAAACGCCCGCAGAAGCTGCAGGAAGAGGTGATCGCCTCCCGTTTTTCCGGCTTCAGGAAATCCCAGATCACCGGCCTGGTGACGGATATCCTGCCTTTCCACGCTTACAGCGATTATCTCAGGCTGAATGGCCGGGATTACCGCAATCCCATCAGCGGGGGCTCGGGGCAATGGTACGAGTTCAACCTGCGCGACGAGATCCTGCAGGGACAGGACACGGTCTGGATCATTTCGTTCTTCCCGAAGAAGACCGGGAACGGGCTCCGCGGTACGGCCTATATCAGCAGCGCAGGCTATGCCATTTCCAATTTCGTGGGAAGCCATACCGATTCCATGCTCGGCAATACCGTACGCGTCGAGCAGCAGTACCGGCAGGTAGATGGAAAGTGGTTTCCCAGCCAGCTGAACTACGTGTTTCAGCTGATGCAGAACCAGCGCAAGGACGGCGTAGGCATCACGATGCAGGGCAGCTCCAATATCGATTCGGTCAGCTTTATCCCCGAGCCCCGCTTCCGCTTCGACAAGGTGCATACGGTCAAGCTCCGCGGCGACGCCGACCAGCTGGGGGACAGCGCCTGGAGCCGTCTGCGGCCTGCGGCGCTGGACGGCAGGGAAGCCCGGACCTATGTGTTCATGGACAGTATAATGGACGCCGTTCACGCCGAGCGCTTCCTCGCATATATGCCCAAGCTTATGGAGGCCAAATTTCCCCTCGGCCCGGTGGATCTGAACCTGGGGCGGATCTACAGCTACAACAGCTACGAGGGCAGCCGCTTCGGGATCGGCCTGCAGACGAACGAGAAGATCTCGAAGCATTTCTCCCTCGGCGGCTGGGGCGGCTACGGGGCGCACGACATGGAATGGAAATACGGAGCGTTCGCGGAAGCCTACCTGGACCGGTACAAGGAGACGTATATCCGCGCGGGATTTGAGCATAACCTCCGCGACCCGGGCCGGCTGCAGCTGCACGACGAGCTGGACCGGAATTATCTCCGCAATTACCTGATGACCCGCGCCGACCTGTATGATGCCTGGTCGCTGAGCGCTCATAAGCGCTTCGGATATTTACAGGCCGAGCTTGAGGTGCGGCAGGAGCATGTGAGGCCGACGTACCCGTACTACTGGCGCTACGATGGCGCGATCGCGGCGGATTACAGCGCGACCGAAGCCAGCCTCAGCCTGCGTTACGCATTTGCGGAGCGGAGCGCGCCGCTCTTCGGCAAATACCTGCCGACCGGCAGCAAATACCCCGTGCTCTACGCGAAGATCAC
>JASLDA010000125.1 GCA_030151745.1 Chitinophagaceae bacterium
CGGCCACGCACTTGGTGCCGTGCTGGAACTTGTCCATCTCGAACACGCCCATAGGTCCGTTCCAGAGGATCGTCTTGCTCTCGCGGATCACCTTCGTGAACATATCGCAGGCCATGGAGCCGATATCCAGGCCCATCCAGCCTTGGGGGATATCGTGGTTCTGGGCCGAGGATGTCTGGGCGTCCGCCGCGAATTTATCGGCGATGATGCTGTCTGCGGGAAGATGGATGCAGCAGTTCCGGGCCTTCGCCTTTTCGAGCAGCTCGCGGGCCGTATCCAGGCGATCGTCCTCTACCAGGGAATTGCCCACTTCGCAGCCCTGCGCCTTCCAGAAGGTATAGGCCATGCCGCCGCCGATGATGATATCGGTAGCCTTGTCGAGCAGGTTCTCGATGATCAGGATCTTGTCGCTTACCTTGGCGCCGCCGATGATGGCGGTGAAGGGCTTCTTCGGATCCCGGATGACCTGGGTCGCCGCCTTTACCTCGCCTTCCATCAGCAGGCCGAACATCTTCTTGTCGCCGGGAAAGAATTCGGCGATGATGGCCGTTGAGGCGTGCGCGCGGTGCGCGGTGCCGAAAGCGTCGTTCACATAGACGTCGCCCAGCTTGCTGAGCTTTTCGGCGAAATCGCGGTCGCCCTTTTCTTCCTCCTTGTGCAGGCGCAGGTTCTGGAGCAGCAGCACTTGACCGGGCTTCAGGGCCTGGGCCTTCCGGTTGGCGTCCTCGCCTACGGAGTCGGCGGCGAACTGCACCTCGCGTTTCAGGAGCTCCGCCAGGTGCTCGGCGATGGGCTGCAGGCTGAAGTCGGCTTCCGTGAGCTCCGGCTTCTTGGCCATTTCCTTATGCGGGCGGCCCAGGTGGCTCATCAGCACGACGCTGCCGCCGTCGTCCAGGATCTTCTGAATGGTCGGGATCGCGGCCTTGATCCTGGTGTCGTCGCTGATCTTGCCGCCCTTGATGGGCACGTTAAAGTCGACCCGCACCAGGGCGCGCTGGCCGGAGAAGTTGTGATCTGAGAAGTTTGACATAAATGTATGGTTCGCTGCCGCGGCAGTACCGGGCAAAAGTAAAGGCTCCTTGGCTTGCGGTAAAAAAGAAAGCGATGCGCCATCGCGCATCGCTTCCGAAAATTAAGATTTACGATTTTAGATTGCAGATCGGGCACCGGGCGCTTCCGGATCGTTTAAGCAGAAATGCCGCCGAATCCCCCAACCTCCTTTCTCCTCCCAATCTTCCAATCTCCCAAATCTCCCTTCTTATTTGGAGATCAGTCCCGCGAAGTACTTCACGGTACGGACGAGCTGGCTTACGTAGCTCATTTCGTTGTCGTACCAGCTTACGGTCTTCACCATTTGCTTGCCGCCGGCGCTGATCACCTTGGTCTGGGTAGCGTCGAACAGGGAGCCGAAGGAAGTGCCGATGATGTCGGAAGAAACGATCTCGTCTTCGTTGTAGCCGAAAGACTCGTTGGCGGCGGCCTTCATGGCGGCGTTCACGGCTTCGACGGAAGTTTCCTTATCGAGGATGGTGAACAGCTCGGTCAGGGAGCCGGTAACGGTCGGGACGCGCTGGGCGCCGCCGTCGAGCTTGCCCTTCAGTTCCGGCAATACCAGGCCGATGGCCTTGGCGGCGCCGGTGGAGTTCGGGACGATGTTCTCCGCGGCTGCGCGTGCGCGGCGCAGGTCGCCCTTGGGGTGCGGGGCGTCCAGGGTGTTCTGGTCGTTGGTATAGGCGTGGACGGTGGTCATCAGGCCTGTCACGATACCGAAGTTGTCGTTCAGGACCTTGGCCATCGGGGCCAGGCAGTTGGTCGTGCAGGAGGCGCAGGAGATAACCGTTTCGGAGCCGTCCAGGATATCGTGGTTTACGTTGAAAACAACGGTCTTCATCTCGCCGGTAGCCGGGGCGGAGATCACGACGCGCTTGGCGCCGGCCTTGATATGAGCCTCGGCCTTTTCCTTATCGGTGAAGAACCCGGTGCACTCGAGGACCACGTCCACGCCGTGCTGGCCCCAGGGAATCTGGGCCGGGTCCTTTTGGGCATAAATCTTAATCTCATGACCGCCTACAGTGATGCTGTCTTCGCCGTGCTTAACCTCAGCTTGGTCGAAGCGGCCCTGGGCGGTATCGTACTTCAGCAGGTGGGCGAGTACGTTCGGCTTGGTCAGGTCGTTGATGGCAACAACCTCGATGCCTTCCATGTTCCAGATCTGACGGAAAGCGAGACGGCCGATCCGGCCAAAGCCGTTGATGGCCACTTTTACAGTGCTCATATGCGATTAATGAAATTTGGCGCGAAGGTACGAAGGGGCGCAATGCCATACGGAGTTTTTCGCAGCGGAAGCAATGAGGGGATAGAATTTGTTAATTAGTCCATTGGTCAATTAGCCAATTGCAGGGTTGTGCTCCGGCGGTTGCGGGTTGATCGAGGCGTCAAACCGGAGGCTGCATATGCTGTGGAAGTAAATTCTAATTTTGGGGATACGGCCTATTAAGACACAATTGCATGGAGACAAAGCAGCCCGATAATACAGCGTTGCGAACCGCTCTATGGAGAGCATTGCACGTATTGAGAGACGACAAGCCTTATGTCGTCGACGATAGGGTGGGATATGAGCTGATCAAGCCCGAAAAGGACTGGCAGGAGCGCCCCGACATGAAATATACCGGACGGCTCCGGGCTTCCATCGTAGCCCGTGCCCGGTTTGTCGAAGACCTGGCCAAAGAACGGATCGCAAACGGCGTCAGGCAATATGTTCTGCTCGGCGCAGGGCTTGACAGCTTTGCTCAACGAAATGCGGAAGCCGTTTCTCAGGTCGATATATATGAAATCGACCAGCCCGGCACATTGGCCTGGAAAGAAGAAAAGCTGATTGAAAACGGTTACGGGATACCCGCTAACCTGCATTTCGTC
>JASLDA010000131.1 GCA_030151745.1 Chitinophagaceae bacterium
GCGCAGCAGCCGGTCGCGCTCGGGGCGGTTCGGCTCTTTGAGGGCACGCATGAAGACCTCACTCATCTGCTTCAGGTTGCCGGTAACCTCTTCGAACAGGGAATAAAACACCCTGTCTTTAGGCATAAATAACTTCAGGAAAGAGCCGAGCGCCATATGGAAAATGGTTGATTGGATGTGTTTTGCGCCGCGAAGCTAATCAATGCCTTGCGCTCCCGCAGCCGGCCCGGCTGCGGATACAGGTCCCCACCGGGACTGAAGCCCGAACGGCGCTGCTTTCAGCTTGTTTGAGACCTGAAAGTTAACCTAAACTTAATCTAGGGCGGTGGGGCGGGAGTCCCGCCGGGAAAGGCTCCCGGGAAGGGCGGCCCTGAAGGGCATTCCGGACCGGCTTCCCGGGCCCGGGCGCGTTATACAATAATGGAGCCATTCCGAAATCCTTGTTTTGAGAGTTAATGATTTGTTCATAAAGACGTAACAAAGGCGTAATGACCAGGTAATGCCGGATTGGTACTTACAAATCTACTTTTGCGCCATCATTACGAAATCGTGAAGAAATTATTATCCGTTGCCCTGCTGCTGATCCTTTTTTCTGCGGTTCCCGCACGCTCGCAGGTACTCCTCAATGACCTGATGGATACGAGCTCCAGCCTGAGCAAGGGCTTCCTGAGCTTGTACCAGCAATATAACTGGCTGCGCTTCTCCGGCTACCTCCAGCCGCAGTTCCAATGGATAGAAAGCAAAGGGGCTTCGAGCTTCGACGGCGGCGATTTCCCGCCCGGCGTGGACAACCGGTTCTCGCTGCGCCGCGGCCGCCTGCGTATCGACTACCTGCGCCGCACCGGCGAAGGCTATCCCGTTACCCAGCTCGTATTCCAGTTTGACGGCACAGAGCGGGGCTTCTTCGCGCGGGACTACTGGGGGCGCGCCTTTGAAAACAAGTGGCATATCTTTTCCGTTACCGGCGGCATGTTCGCCCGGCCCTTCGGGTATGAGGTCAACCTGGGCTCGGGCGACCGGGAATCTCCCGAGCGCGGCCGGGCCAGCCAGCTGCTGATGCGCGTGGAGCGGGACCTGGGCGGCATGTTAACCATCGAACCCCGGAAGATCGGCGGCAAGTTCCACTGGCTGCGGATGGATCTCGCGGTCGTAAACGGGCAGGGCCTGACCGCCGCCGCCGATTACGACTCCCATAAGGATGTGATCGGGCGCATCAATGTCAAGCCGCAGCCCATCAACCGGAAGAAGTGGCTGCTGAGCGGCGGCGTCTCGATCCTGGAAGGGGGCATCGTTTCCAACAACGCGGTTATCTACCGCAGCACGGAAGCCGGCAATTTCAAGGACTCGTCGGCCTCCAACATCGGGAAGCTCATGTACCGCCGCTACTACGGAGCGGACGCGCAGCTGAAGATCCCGAACCGTAAAGGGTTCACGGAGTTCCGGGCGGAAATCCTGGGCGGCGATCAGACCGGATTCCTGAATTCCAGCGAAACCCCGGTCGCACTGGGCCCGGGCCTTACCACGCGCCGGTTCAGTGCCGCCTATTTCTACTTCCTGCAGCACTTGGGCAGTACCCGGCACCAGGCTATCGTCAAGTACGATTGGTACGATCCCAATTCCAGGCTCGGCGGGATGGATCTGAGCAGCGCCAAGGGAAACACCGGGGCGGACGTGCGCTACAATACCCTGGGCGTCGGCTACCTGTACAGCCCGAATCCGAACATCCGCCTCATGCTGTATTACGAGCACGTACGGAACGAGCTCACTGCGATCACCGGCTATACCGAGGATCTGAAGGACGACGTATTTACGGCAAGGCTGCAGTTCCGGTTCTGAGTTCCGGCATAGGCTGCCGGCGCCGCCGTTGCCGGCAGCTCTCCCGCCTCGTCCTTATCCACCTTCCCGATTTTGATATTGAAGGCGGCGATGAGGATAATCAGAACGCCGAACCCGAGCAGGATCCCCGCGGAAATGCGGTTCAGGTACATGACCAGGCGAAGCGTCAGGCGCTTGCGGATGGAATCGGCCAGCAGCACTTTCAGGAAATCGATTCCCAGCACCAGGCTCAGGCAGCTCGCGAAAAATACGAAGCGGTACCAGGGACCGTGGGGGGCGATGATGGTGACGGCCCCGAGCCAGTTTATGATGACGCCGGGGTTCAGGGAATTTATCAGGAAGCCGGAGCCGAATATCCGCAGGTAATGGCCCCGTCCTACGACGGCGAGCGCCTGCGAAGGCCGCCGGGGCTTGTATTTGGACAGCAGGCCGTACAGGCCGACCGCGACCAGCAGGGCGCCGCCCCCGTATTCAAGCCGCTGCTCGTAGCTGTGCAGCACTTCCAGGAAGGGCGCGGCCAGGTTGGCCGCAGTTACATATAGTATATCGCTTAGCGAAACCCCCAGCACGAAAGCCACGCCGCTTTTCCAGCTGTGGTTCATGCTATAACGGATTACCGCGAATAGGGTCGGTCCGACGGAAATGGCCATAAACAGCCCCAATGCCAGCCCGCCGCCGATTGCACCGTAATCTGCCATGCGGCAAGATAGGGGAAAACCGGCTTGAGGCTTCCGGGCGGGTGGTTTTATTATTCCGTCAAGCTTACCGATTTAGGCTGGGCAGGCCCGGGCTCTGTCGTAAATTTGTACTTCCTCCCGGAACGTCTTATGCTGCAGAAGCTGTCTATACGCAATTACGCAATTATCGACCACCTGAACCTCCTCCCGGACCCGCACCTGAATACCGTCACAGGTGAGACCGGGGCCGGCAAGAGCATCATTCTCGGTGCGCTTTCGCTTATTCTCGGCGATCGCGCCGATACTTCCGTCCTTATTAATAAGGCGGAAAAATGCGTCGTCGAGGCTTCCTTCGACGTCGCCGGGAACTCGGCTTTCCGGGATGCGCTGCGCATGGAGGAGCTGGACGAGGAGCCGCAATGCATCATCCGCCGGGAGATCAGCGCCAGCGGCAAGAGCCGGGCCTTCGTAAACGATACGCCGGTGACGCTGGCTACGCTCAACAAGCTTACGTCCCTGCTCGTCGATCTGCACCAGCAGTTCGATCACCTGGCCTTGCAGGAGGACGCCTTTCAGCTGGATGTGCTGGATGCCGTCGCGAAAGCCGGTTCCAGGGGAGAGGCGTATTCGGAATTGTACAGCCGTTTCCGCAGGACGGGCGCCGAGCTGAACAAGCTGATCGCCGAGCAGGCGCAGTGGCAGAAAGACGCCGACTACAAGCAGTTCCTGCTCGATGAGCTGGACCAGGCGGCCTTCAAGCCGGAGGAAATCGAGAACGCCGAGGCCCAGCTGAAGTCTCTTACGCATGCGGAACGGATCCAGGTTGTCCTGTCCGGAGCCCGCAACCTCCTGGATTCCGGCGAGCAGCCCCTGGTCAGCGAGCTGCGCAAGACGATCCAGCAGCTGCAGGGGATCGGGGAGTGGCTCCCGGCTTCCGTTCCCGTCACGGAACGGCTGAGCTCGGCCTGGGAGGAGCTGAAGGATATCTGCCACGAGCTGGGCCATCTCGAGGAATCCGTGAACCTGGACGCCGGCCTTATGAACGAGCTGCAAGAGCGCATGGACCTGGGCTACCGCTTGTTTAAAAAGCACGGCGTGACGGAAACGGCGGGGCTGCTGGCCCTGCAGGCGGAGCTGCGCGAAGGCCTGAAGGCCAGCATGAACGCCGCCGACCGCATCGAAGAGCTGCGCGCCGCGCTCGGGAGGCTGGAACAGGAAGTGCTTGCAGCCGCTGCCGGGCTGTCTGAGCTGCGCCGCGGCGTGGCTCCGGATATCGCCGCCGAGGTGACCCGCCTGCTGGGG
>JASLDA010000144.1 GCA_030151745.1 Chitinophagaceae bacterium
GGAAGCAGGTGCACAGGCCTGGGGCGATCGGTTCGCCACCCGGTCCCGGAGACC
The DNA here is from genome assembly GCA_030151745.1 of Chitinophagaceae bacterium. Lineage (GTDB taxonomy): Bacteria > Bacteroidota > Bacteroidia > Chitinophagales > Chitinophagaceae > UBA1952. Next base: position 55 of record JASLDA010000144.1, read on the forward strand.
TCATCCAGGGAACGGGCTTTGCGGAAGGAGCGCTCGGGCCAGTAATGCTCATCCGGCAGATAACGGTGGATGGCCTGGATGCCGACCCGGTTGGCCATCCGGTCCAGCATCTCGGCGATAGCGTGCTCGTCTCCCGTTCCGGCTGTATTCCAGAGCATTTCCTGCAGCGATGTCAGATCCTCGGTCTGCGGGGCTTCCAGCAGGAACAGCTCGAAGCCGAGGTCCGGTTCCAGCTGGTCGATCTTCTGCGCAAGCAGGCGGAAGACATGTTCCGCATTCCGTGTCGGCCGGTTGGTGCCGATACCGATCTGCTGTATTCCCCCGTCCATGCGGTATGCGTTCAGCTTGCATTGGCGCAGGCCTTTTCCCGCTGCTTCCAGCTGCCTGCACAGGGCGTCCAGCAGGCGGCGGAGCGCGATCTCGATGCCGGCGGCGCTGCGGATCGGCTCGGGGCAGGGCAGACGTTCCTGGAAGGACTGCTCCGGCTGCACGGGCATGAATGGCTCCGCTTCGGCGCCGAGGGCCTGATCCAGGCGCTGGAGCAGGGCGGTTCCGAAACGCCTGCGGAGCGCGCCGCGCGGCATATTCATAAAGCTCCGGATCTGGTATAAGCCCAGCTTATGCAGCTTCTCGATCGCCGGGGCTTCGAGCCGGAGGGCCGCCGGGGGCAGGGACATCAGGGCCTCCCCCTGCCTGCCGGCCTCAATGATGGAGCCGGCAGCTCCGTAACGGGACACCGCCCAGGCCGCCCCGGCCGTATCTGCGATCGCTGCGCGGATGCTGTAGCCGAGAGTCCCGAGCCTGCTGCTGATGGATTCCAGGTAGGCGGCTTCTCCCTGCCAGAGATGGGCGCAGCCGCTGATGTCAAGCAGCAGGCCTTCCGGGGGATCTGCGGCTGCGACAGGCGTATAGCGCAGGCACCATTCGGCCAGGGCGGCCAGGAGCTTTTCAGACCGGCCCGGCTGGTCGTTGAGCACCTGCAGGGCGGGGAGCAGCGCCCGGCAGTCGGCCAGGGCCATGCCGGCATCGATGCCCGCGGTTTGTGCGGCCGGGCTGGAAGCGGTTATGATCATGCGGCCCCGGTGCGGTGCGGCCAGCACGAAAGGGACGCCCCGGAGGTCCGGCCGGCACCGTACATGCCAGTCGGTCAGGAGATGCCGGAACCATATCGCTGCAAATCGTTTCGGCATCTCAGGCGGATTGAACGATGAAAGGCTTCCTGGATGCGGCCCGCAGCCCGGGGACATGGCGGAAGCCCTGGGGCGTCCATTCCAGCTGCCAGCTCCCGGGCTTGCCGTTGCGCACTTTCTGCAGCGCTGCCTGCCAGCGAGGATAACCCACCCCGGGCAGACCGGCCTCCGGCTCGCTGGGCAGGGGAGTGATTTTCCAGCGGCTCAGGCAGGCGGTGGTGTTCTCTGTCCGCGGAGCCCGGCGATGGATAAAGGCCGTCACCCCGCTCTGCTCCACGGCCAGCTGCAGGCGCCTCGACTCGGTAAAGCTGAGCTCCCGCAATTCTCCTACCACCGCCGGCAGGGCCCGGCATTTCAGGGCCTCCTCGATGGCCCAGAGCGCTTCCTTATCGGTCTTGAGGTCGATAAAGATGATGCGCTGCGGATCCAGCCCGAATGCCTTCAGGGCGGGCGGGAAGATCAGCCGGCTGCTGCCGATCCACAGCAGCCCGGCCTCCGGCCGGAGAAAGGTGCTGAGCAGGCCGGCCAGGAAACCGCAGGCAGCGGCGGCCTGGCCGGGACCGGGGCTTAGGAACTCATGCACGGCCCCGGTGGGGAAACGCTTCTCCGGGAAGGCCTGCAGGATGGGGCCCAGGCCTGTTTCGACGGGCGGCAGCTCCAGGCTGCGGGCATAGCCCTCCAGTGCAAGAATCTCCCCTCGCAATCGGGACAGGATTTCAGCTCGTTCTCCCCCAGGCATATACTCTTAATTTATCAATAATGATACCATTGGTGTCATTATTTTGATTTCAATAGTAGCATAATTTGCGCGGAGATGCCGGGAAATTTATCAACAGCCGGGATAAAGTATTGTGAGTTATATGGTTACAAGATGGCCAGCGGCCTAAGCCATAATGGGTTGACTTATTGAAAAAATCCGGTGTTCGGCGGTAAGACCGCCGGACACCGGATACGGATCGGCGCTGCGGGAACGCAGCATCTCATGGGCTTATATCAAGCGGACCTCGGATCGTTGGTCGGAAACAGCCCCTGACGCGTGGCGTTGCAGCTTACAGCTCCGGGTCGAATGCGGCCGCTTGATATTAGTGCAGCACCTGGATGAGCCGCTCGGGCATAAGGCGGGTGCCGCTTTCATCGGTCAGGCGGAGTATATACGTTCCTGCGGGAAGGCTTGATGTGTTTATGCCGGCCGCCGCAGCGCAGCGCAGTATGGCACGGCCGTCAAGATTGCTGAGTACCGCCTGCGTAGGAACCGGAGATTCTATATGCAGCAGCCCGTTGGCCGGCTGCGGGTAGATGCGTATCCGGGCCGCCGGGGGCGAGGTTTCCAGCCCGGCTGCGTTCGTGATATTGATGAACGTAGAATCGCTGCAGCCGCTGCCGTAAATGCCCCTGACTTCGTACTTGCCGTTCGTCGTGATGGTATAGGACGCTGTCGTTGCGCCCGGAATTCCCGCTCCGTTGCGGTACCATTGATAGCTCTGGAAGCCGGCCGTAGCCTGCAGCGCAGGACCGTTCCGGGTGATTGAGATCGCCGGCATGTCTGCACCCCGGAAAATGAAGGTGTCCACCCGCACATCGCAGGCCGAGACCGAGCGCACCCAGTAGATACCGCGGGACCTTATATCGCGGTTGAGCGTGCTGTCGCCGTTGTCCCAGACCTGGATGGGGTAGCCGGCGGGTGCGCGCAGGCTGAATGTGCCGAGCGGCCTGCAGATCGTTGTATCAAGCGCGCGGCGCGTCAGCAGCGAGCCCGGGACGGGGACGGCCACGTCATTCGGCAGGCCCTGGGCCAGGATGCCGGCGTTCGGGTTGGTGGCATGCGGGAAGATCAGGCTGCTGACCGAGTCCTTGAAGCCGCAGGCCGTGCCGGCCTGATCCGGGGCGTTGATGCGGCCCATGTAGCGGTAGTTATTGTAGCCCGCGCCGCCCGCCAGGGCGCCGAAATAGATCTTGCCATCCGGGCCGAGCTTCATGTCGGTGTATTGACCGGCAGGACCCAGCACCGTTTTGGACGTTTTGGGATTCGCTGCGTCCAGGTCCCATTGGGCGATGCTGCCTGTATTCATCACGGCTGTAGAGCCGGCATATACTTTGGAGCCGTCCGGGGAGAACGCACCGCCGTAGTGCGATCCGCTGTCCAGCAGTACGGCATTGCTGACTGCTCCCGTCGTGTAGTCAAAATCGAAGACCTCGACGCCGGCATTCGTGGCGGCTGTCGCGCGGAAATTGCAATTGAGCAGCCGGTCGCGCATCGGCGAGAACTTGATCACGCCCTGCTGGTAATGGCCGCCGGGGAAATTGCCGGCGGTCGAAACGACCGGTGTAAGATTGACGCCGGCGGAGGTGATATGGTACGCCCAGAAATCGTTGCTGTTCTGGACATGCACGACGAGCCACACGCTGTTATTGCAGCCTGGCACCACGGACATTTTTTCCGTAAGCCCGACGCTGTTGAGCGCGCTGCCCCGGAGGGGAAAGCTCAGATCCACGTCGCCATGCCCCCCGTCCAGGCTCATGTCGATCTTATTACAGAACAGCCGGCAGTTGCTGCCTTCCGTCAGGGAAAACACGTAGTATTTTCCCGGGCTGTCGGGAACCGGGACGATAGCCGCGCCCTGGGTGGTGCTGCGGGTGCTGCCGCCGAGCCCGATCAGGGACGCGCCGTTCGGCATCTGCCCGCCGGCGGCATTCCATATGACCGTTCCGTTCGTATAGAACAGCAGCCGGCCGCCGGTGTCGCAGATGGAAGCTGCGGCTTCATTCGCATTCTGCAGATTCGTGGCGATAGGCCTCGGGGCCGAGGAGTTGCTGAAGTCCAGCCCGACCTTGTTTCCCATGGCCCATATGAAGCTTTGCGGGAGATTATACTGGGCGTGGAGCTTGATGAAGGCAGGCAGCAAGGCGACTGCGAGGAGGAGTTTTCTGATCATGGTATGATGCACTGTTTGGAATGGACACGGTCGGTTCGCGTGTCGGCTCCGGAAGTGCTCAGGCATGATGCTGCAGCGCGGAGAGGCCCTGCATACACAGACCCGGTCATGCTTTTCCTCCGAAAGCTGAACGTGAAAATTGCGCCTGGCAGGTCTTCTGGCTTGTCCGGTGCCTGCCGGAAACCTTCCCGCCTTCGAGGGCAGTGGTATCCATCCGGGGCATCGGCACAGCCTGGGCTGCGCCGGACTTACAGCTACGGGGATAGCGCCGGATTCGCACCGGACTTCCCTTTTAATCACAATGGCATTGCTGCCAGTGAACCAATTGCGGCCGCGAAGGTAGGGGCTTGCGGAACGCCGGGGGCCGCAATTGCAAGCAGGGCTTCAGATAAATCCGGTGTGCATAATTATAAGTCGTACTGTATGTGCTCCCGGGGATTTGCCGGCAGCGCTGCGCCGGGCGAAATGACATCGCCTTATCCGTTAAAATATGTTCCATGCACAATAAACGTCTATCTGCATCGTTGAGAATGCCGTTAAGGATCGTTTGGGCCTGAAGCCGGATCGCGCTTGTTAAAAGTGTTTGCATTTCAGATCCGGATTTCAGCTGCATCCGCCGATTGCTCAACTTCGCAGCGTTTTCATACCGCGTCATTCCCGGCGCTTATTTCAAAAACGCTATTCCTATCGCGAAGATGATATTCCGCATTTCCGCACCGAGACCCTCCCCGCTGCGCCTCCTGCTGAGCTTCCTGCTGCTATTACCGGTACTCGCGGCCTCGGCCCAGTCCCGGCATACGATCAGCGGCTATATCAAGGACGCCAAGAGCGGCGAGCAGCTTATCGGCGCAACCATACGCATCAAGGAGCTTCCCGGCCAGGGGACGGCCGCTAACGAGTACGGCTTTTACTCGATCACGATCCAGGAAGGATCCTACACGGTCCTGGTCAATTCCCTGGGCTACGCGGAGCAGGCGCAGCAGGTGACGCTGAACAAGGATCAGAAGCTTGACATCGCCCTGAATGCCCAGGGCCGCGAGCTGAACGAGGTCGTGGTGAGCACCCGCGCCAAGGATGAGCAGCTGCGTTCCGCGCAGATGGGCGTGGAGAACCTCAATATGCAGCAGGTGAATCAGCTGCCGGTGCTGTTCGGCGAGCGGGACGTGCTCAAAGCCGTGCAGCTGCTGCCCGGCGTGAAATCCGCCGGCGAAGGCAACAGCGGCTTCTTCGTGCGCGGCGGCGCGGCGGATCAGAACCTGATCGAGCTGGATGAAGCGCTCGTGTACAATCCCTCGCATCTCTTCGGCTTCTTCTCCACCTTCAACTCCGATGCGATCAAGGACGTGACGCTGTACAAGGGGAATATGCCCGCGCAGTACGGCGGCCGCCTCGCGTCCGTGACCGACGTGACGATGAAGGACGGCAGCAACCAGGACTACCATGCGACCGGCGGCATCGGCCTGATCTCTTCGAGGCTCAGCGTCGAAGGTCCCGTCGTAAAAGACAAGGGCTCCTTCCTGGTCAGCGGCCGGCGCACCTACGCGGATATGTTCCTGAAGCTGAGCCGCGACACGCAGCTCAACCGCAACCAGCTTTACTTCTACGACCTGAACCTGAAAGCCAACTACCGCCTCGGCGACAAGGATCGCATCTTCCTGTCCGGGTATTTCGGCCAGGACAAGCTCGGGCTCGCGGATCTGTTCGGCTTCACCTGGGGCAACAGCACGGCCACCGCGCGCTGGAACCACCAGTTCAGCCCCAAGGTGTTTTCCAATACCTCGCTTATCTACAACGACTACAGGTACGACGTGAACCTGACCACCTCGGGCTTCAATGCCAGCATCAAGTCGCGCATCAGGGATGTGACGCTGAAGGAGGAGATCAGCTTCTTCCCCAATACCCGGAATACCTGGCGTATCGGCCTGAACGAGACCTTCCACCGCATCATGCCGGGCACCTATGCGGGGGATTTCACGATGGATAGCCAGCCTGAAAGCCGCAGCCTGGAGCATGCGCTTTACGTCAACAACAGCTGGAGAGCTTCGGAACGCTTCTCGATGGAATACGGTATCCGCCTGAGCGGCCTGAGCGTTATCGCGGGCGATAACAGGCTTTACGACCTGAACGAGAACGGCAGCATCCGGGACACGTTGAAGTATACGAAGGGCAGCATCGTTCAGACATATGTGATCCCCGAGCCCCGGGCCTCCGCAAGCTACCGGCTGAACGAGGTCTCATCGCTGAAGGCGGCCTATTCCCGCAACGCGCAGTACCTGCACCTGGTTTCCAATTCCGCCTCCAGCAACCCGACCGATAAATGGATCGCGACGAACAACATCATCAAGCCCGAGATCTCGGATCAGGCTTCGCTCGGCTACTTCCGCAACTTCCACAACAACCGCTACGAAGCCAGCGTGGAAGGCTATTACAAATACATGCAGAACCAGATCGACTACCGGGACGGGGCCAATGTGCTGAGCAATGACCCGGTGGAACCGCAGATGCTGTTCGGCATCGGCCGCGCTTACGGCCTGGAGTTCCTGCTGCGCAAGACGGAAGGCAGGCTCACCGGCTGGATCGGGTACACGCTTTCGAGGACGGAGCGCAAGATCGACGGCATCAACAACGGCGACTGGTATGCTGCGCGCCAGGACCGTACGCACGACATATCCGTGGTCGGCATTTATCAGCTGACGAAGAAGTGGACCGTGTCGGGAACCTTCGTGTACTATACCGGCAATGCCGTATCGTTCCCGAGCGGCAAGTACCTCATCGGGAACCAGATCGCCTATTACTACACGGAGCGCAACGGCTACCGCATGCCGGCCTATCACCGCCTGGACCTGAGCGCGACCTGCAAGCTGAAGGAGCGGAAGCATTTTTCCTCCGAGCTTGCAATGGGCATTTACAACGCCTATGGGCGGGAGAACGCCTACGTGATCACCTTCCGGGACGATCCGAAAGATCCGAACCGCACCCAGGCCGTGCAGACGGCACTGTTCCGCTTTGTTCCTTCCATTACCTACAACTTCAAATTCTAGGCGATCATGAGAAACCTCCAGCTTATTGCAGGCCTGGCGCTGATCCTTTGCGGCGCAGTTTCCTGCCAAAAGGTGATCGAGATAAAGCCGAACGCCTTCACCCAGCGCTATGTGATCGAGGGCGAGCTGACCGATGCGCCGGGGCCGCATAGCGTCAAAGTGACCCGGACCCGCAGTGTCAGCGACGACAACAGCTTCGAGACCGTGGACGATGCGCAGGTGATCATCGCAGACCAGACGAGCGGCGATACCGACACGCTGCAGCTCAGCGCCGCCGGGGAATACCGGACGGTGCGGATCACGGGCGCCGCCGGCCATACCTACCAGCTGAGGGTGCGCATCGGGAGCGAGGTCTTTACAGCGGCTTCGACGATACCGGCCGCGGCCGTAGATATCGACTCGATGTACGTCAGCAAATCGGATTTCGGCAATGATTACTACGTCACCCCGGTGTTCACCGACCCGGTAGGGCGCGGAAACTATTACCGGCTCAAGCAGTGGGTGAACAACCGCCTGATCCGCGGCTCCTGGCTCCGCAACGACAATGCCCGGGACGGGCAGATCTATACCTCTGCGCTGCGCTACCAGACCGACGGGGATAACAGCGACCCGGCCATCCAGAACGGTGACAGCATCCGGGTAGAGCTTCAAAGCATCAGCAAGCAGACCTACGATTACTACCGGACGCTGAATGACGTGACGGGCTACAGCTTCACGACTCCGGCAAACCCCCTGAGCAATATCAGCGGCGGCGCGCTGGGCGTCTTTGCAACCGGGCTGAGCCGGACAAAAGGCATCGTGGCGCGATTCTGAGTATAAAGTTGGATATGGTTGGATGAGGTTTGATGATGTTGGACAGAGTTGTTTGGGAAACAAGCCGTGTCCAAATGTTCCGCTATGAAGAACCTTTCTAACCCTATCAAACTTCATCCAACATCATCAAACTTCATTTAAAATGACCTTTAGCGAGTATACTGCGTATTTCGAATCCATAGTCCGGAAGCCGGTCGGGGAGCAGTCTGCACCTTATGATAATCCCGTTTACATCGATTACACCCGCCTCAACTGGTCGCGGATGAGCCGCTGGCTGAAGGCCGGGAAGCTGAGCGATGCTTTCGGGGAGGCGGTCGGGCGCATCCAGGCTCCGCAGGAATGGCTGATCATCACGGAGCCCTGGTGCGGAGATGCGGCGCATAGCGTTCCCTTCCTGGAGCTGGGCGCCGCGCTGAACCCGCTGATCCGCGTATCCTATGAGCTGCGCGACAGCGAGCCGTTCAGCATCAACGCATATCTCACGGGCAGCAGCAAGTCGATCCCTAAGCTGGTCATCCGCGACGAGGCCGGCAACGACCTCGCTACCTGGGGGCCGCGTCCGGCGGGCTGCCAGCAGCTGTACTCGGCATTAGTCGCGCAGCAGGCGGATTTCGAGCAGGTCAAGCTCGAGATCCAGAACTGGTATAATGCCGACAAAGGAGTGGCGTTGCAGCAGGAGCTGACGGCCTTGCTGGGAGCTCTGTAAGCTATACGGCCGCGGCCCGTAGCAGGATGGGATATCGCGAAAAGTAAACGATCCCGTTTCGCCGCAGCTGCGGCGAAACGGGATCGGGACTGTTCCGTGGCCGGGATCTTTTCCCTGGCTGCGGCGCGGCGCCTGAGGCCCGCTGGTATTACTGCACGCTGAATTTCCCGGTCAGCGGAGACCCGCCGCGGTCTTCCAGCTGCAGCAGGTACATGCCGGGTGCCAGTTCCGGCAAGCGGATCTCTTCTGCCTGCGACCGGATCGTGCCGCTCGAGACCTTCCTGCCGCTCAGATCCAGGATCCGGAAGGTGCCGGCAGAGTATCCGGATGTGAGCCGAAGGCGCCCCCCGCTGCGTACGGGATTGGGGTAAACCCCGAAAACTGCGGCTGCCGGCGTTCCCGGGACATAGGTCGGGGCCTGGTGCGAGGCCGTGATATGGTTCAGGTTAAGCGTGGCCGGCATCCAGGGAGCGCCCGCGTCGGTCCGGAAGCTGCCGCCCTGGATCAGGTAATCCTTGAAGCGGGTTATGGTATTGACCGTACCGTCGAGGGTGGTCCATTCTCCATAGCTCAGCATCATATCGGCGCGCAGGCTCATGTTGTTCTGCGAATAATACCCGACCAATGCATCGTAGAGGAAGGATCCGCCGAGGAACAGCTTGTCCCCGTCCCGGAAGAGTGTATTGAACGACTTGCTTCCGGCAACCGGTTTGAAGGTCTCGGCGAAGTACGAGTTATGCGGAGGCGTCCACCGGCCGTTTTCCAGGTGCACGAGCAGCGAAAGGGTATCGGTTGCGCTGGTCTGCCGGCATACGGCATAGAGCGTATCGTTGAACAGCTCGAAGTCGCGCACTTCATTCGCCAGGCCGTTTGCGAACGGCTTGAATGAGCCGCTCTCGCTCCATTGAATGACATTGAGCGCTTGTCCCTGGTAGCTGAAGCTGCCCCCGAGGACCAGGGTCGTATCCAGGGCGTAAATTGTATTTACGGTGCCCCAGAGACCGGGGATGGACACCCAGTAGGAGCCGTTCCATTTTGCGAAGTTGTACGGGACGTTCGCGTCGTCGAAGTCGCCCGCCGCATACAGCCCGCCGCCCATTTCCTTCAGGTCCAGCATCCGCCCCGTGGTAGTCCCGGCGGGATGCCAGCTGCTGCCGTCCCAATATGATGCGCTGCTGCCCGAGCCGTTAGCAGCGGAGCAGCCCGCGAACACTTTGCCCCCGAACCCAAGGATGGCATTGACAGGTCCTGCAGGGGGCGTGCCGCCGTTCATCTGATGCCAGGTGAAACGGCCGCCTTCCTCTGTGACATAGGCGATATAGCTGACCCCCAGCGCGCTGTCCACGTTGCTGAAGTCTCCGCCGACATAGAGCTTGTCGGCCGCGTTGTCCGCGTGCAAGGCCCTGACCTCGCCATTGGTGCCTTTGCCGACGGTTCCGGCATTGTAGATCGGGCGGTATGTCGGCTGTATCCAGGCAAGCTCGTCTACGGTGAATCCGTGCAGATCGGCCCATTCGGCGAGTTCCGGGTACCGCATCTGCCGCACATAGGCAAGATTCGTGTTCGCGGCGATCTTACGGGAAACGGCTTCGCAGCCCGAAGCTTTCAGCAGGTACCCGACCGCGCAGAAGTTATCCTGCCGGTCGATGAAGATAGGTGTCCGGGTATTGGACTGGTCGTTGATCGGAAACCGCCCCGCATGCCGGTATGCGTTCAGGTCGTTCAGGCTCGCGGCCCGGTTCGCACGCTGTTGCGGATTGAGCCCGGCGACGCTCCTGCTGCGCAGCGTCTGCTCCACCAGCTCCAGGTGATATTGAATCCAGGCCTGGTCGTCCAAGGCTGCTCCTGGCATGGGGATGTGCCGCGGCAGGTCTTTTTGTTCGAGCCAGCAGCGATTGATTTCCGCCAGCTTGGGGAAGGCGTCGTTTTTAGCCTGCGCGCCCAACGAGAGGCAGCACAGGAGGAGCGCGGTAAGAATGAATCTCATGGTAAGTCGGTTTTGGTTTAACTGGATTGTCTTGTTTGAAGCTGCATGCATCAGTTAGTATGACAGCGGTTCCCGGGCAGATGCTGCATGCATGTGCCGGAAAATTTTCGTGCTGGGCAAATCGCTGCGGCTATCGCTGTTTGCCCAGGCTGTAACGCAGCATCAGCCCTGCGCCGGCTTGCCGGTAGTAACGGCGGGTGGAATTTGGATCGTCCCGGAAGACTGCCTCGGGATAATAGCGGTACCAGGTCTGGAATTCCGCCGCCCAGGCGGAGCTGATACCATAGCGCAACGTCAGTCCTGCGCTGTATGCGCTCAGCCAGGACGCGGCCTTTTGCTTGTCAAAGGGAAGGTAGGCGTTGCTCAGGCTGTCGTAGGCATAGCCGCTGCTGCGCAGCAGCTTGTTTGCGCTGATTCCCGCATCCAGGAGCAGGCTGAGCCTGCGCCGGGTTATGAGGCGTAATTTCAGATTCAGAGGAATCTCCAGGTAGGTAAATGTATTGCGCAGGATAGCTGATGAATCGGTGCCGATCAGAAAGGGGATCGTGCCGCCGAGGCTATTGGGGATCGTGTGCCGGTTCGGGACCTGCTGCATCGCATGGATGCGTTCGCCGAACGTATAGATCCCGAGCCCGGTGCCTGCTTCCAGGAAAGGCTTTACCTGGTAGTGTATCTGCAGCTGATAGCCGCCGGCAACCAGCTTCTCGGTTCTCGGCCGGAGCGAATCCGCCATAGAGCCCGCCGGGGGGTGCTCAGATTCCGTGCGGCTCCAGGAGCCTGTCGCGAACGCGCCCGCGGAAATATTCCAACGGCCCGTTTTGCGGGCTTCCCGGGGTATGCTGTCGGCTCCTTGCTCGGCCGCGGTACTGGTGATCTGTGCGGCCGGCACCGGGCCGGCGCCGTTTTCCGGTACCTGGATCGAGGCGGGAGATGCGGCAGACAGGCGCACCTGGCTCCCTTCCAGCGGGCTCAGCTGTTCATAGGCAGGGGGCAGCTCCCGGATGGCGGATAACAGCGCCTGCGGCGAAGCTGCGGGAGGGGCCTGCAGCTTCGGAGCTCCTGCCGGGAGCAGGGGCAGCCCGGTTGCGGCGCGCGCTTCTTCAGCCGTTCCGGCATCTGCCGGCGTCCAGGGTTGTTCCGGAATATCCAGCATGCCGCCGGGGGTATGCCTGGGCGAAGCATGAATGCTCAGGGCCTTGCGATGTGTTCCCAGAGAGCGCATAGGAAGCGTATAAGGGACGGCAGGGATAGGAGTTCCGGAAAAAGATGTGGTTGCCTGCGTCCGGCTCAGCATGCGCAGCGGCGTATTGCGGAGCGCCGGAGTAGCATTCGCGCTTCGGGCTGCTGCGGCCCCCTGACCGGGCCGCGGTGCCGGTGTTTTGTGGCCGGCAGGTGCCGCGATTCGGGGCCGGGCCTGAACGGTACCGATCCCCTTAGCCGGCAGGTTTTCCGAGAGCGTATCCGGGAGGGATGCAGACTGCTGCGCTCCTGGCTGCCCCGGAGAGGCTTTGCCCGGATGAAGCGGGGGCCGGGCGAGCAGGTAGCCCAGGACGGCAAGCATCAGAAGGCCGAGCAGCCAGTACCACCAGGCCGGGATCCGCTTTTTCCGCTCCCGCTTCTCGATGTCGCGCACTACGGCCTCCCATACTCTCGGAGCGGGTGCCAGCGTGTAATCGGCTGCTGCCTGTTTCAGTATGTCGTTCAGCTCATCCATTGTTTCCGTCTTGCTTTCGTGATGGATAATCAGAACCAATTTTCTTCATCATCAGCTCGCGCGCGCGCGCATACTGCGAGCGGGAGGTGGCGGGTTTGACGCCCAGGAGATGGCCTATTTCTTCATGGGAATAGCCTTCGATCGCGTAGAGGTTGAACACCGTGCGGTATCCATAGGGGAGGGTTCGCAGCAGGCTCATCAGGTCTTTCTCGGCCTGGCCGTCCTCTGCTGTGGCGGGCGCGGCATCGTGTTCCAGCAGCTCCAGGCTCTCGTTGATCGGGTAGCGTGCCTTAACGCAGTTCAGCGCGGTGTTGACGGTGATGCGGCGTATCCAGGCTTCCAGCGGGCCTTCCTGGCGAAACTGTTGCAGCTTGCGGAAGACCGTGATAAATACCTCCTGCAGAATATCCTCTGCTTCTTCCAGGGTATGGGCATAGCGGTAGCATACACCGAGCATCTTCGGTGCATAGCGCTCGTACAGCAGCTGCTGCGACTCGCGGTTGCCTTTCAGGCATGAAGCTACCAGTACCTGTTCGTCCAAATTGGCAATTAAGAATTGTATTCGGTAGTAAGACAACGCGGTCTGCCGAAATGTTGCACCGCCCCCGGAATATTTTTTTCTTCGCTATTTCCACCCCCGGATAATTATTATCCGCCATGACAGCAGCATCTTCATGCCGTATCTGTTGGATTTAGCATTTCCGCATCGGGGGCTGTGCCTCAAAATTATTCCCGGCCGGGGGATCGCGTCCGGATTGTTTTCCCGGCGTTCTGAGGGCGCTATAGTTGGCTCTTTGCGACGTATTTACACAGGAGGCCCGCGGCTTCGCTATCGCTTGATGAACGCAGCGCAGGCATTGGGCCTTTACACATAGGGGTGATCTTGAGTATGGTGAACGAAAGCAGCCATTTCGGGAAATGGCCGGTGCAGCCGGCCTGTACCTGTATTTGATATAAGACAGCCGGGACCTCGTAAATGCTGCATGGGGACATTGGTAATGCATGAAGCCCCGTGGATGCCGGGCTTCATGCATTTTGCGGGACCGGCCGGACTCACTCGAACAGCCGGCTGTGCAGGCTGCGGAGGGCTTCGGTCTTGTATTCCGACTGGATAAGCAGGGAGATATTGAAATCGCTGCCCCCGTAGGAGATCATGCGGATGGGGATATGCTTCAGGGCCTCGAATACCCGGCTCGCGAAGCCGTGCTTCTCCGCGCGGAAGTCGCCGACGACGCAGATGATCGTATGATCCTGCTCCTTTTCGACCTGGGCAAACCGGCCAAGTTCCGAGCAGATGGAGTCCGCGTGCTGGTCGTTATCGATCGTCAGCGAAACGGCGACCTCGTATGTCGTGATCATGTCGATCGGCGTTTTGTAGCACTCGAAGATTTCGAAGACGCCGCGCAGGAAGCCGTAGGCGAGCAGCATCCGGCTTGACTGGATCTTGATGGCCGTAATGCCGTCCTTGGCCGCGATGGATTTGATCCGGCCTTTTTCGCTGTCATGCGTGATCAGCGTTCCTGCCGCAGAAGGCTCCATCGTGTTCAGCAGGCGTACCGGGATCTTGTACCGCTGCGCCGGGAATACCGATTGCGGATGCAGGATCTTCGCGCCGAAGTAGGCCAGCTCCGCGGCTTCGTCGAAGGAAAGTTGCGCGATAGGCTTCGTGCCGCTGACCACGCGCGGATCGTTGTTATGCATGCCGTCGATATCGGTCCAGATCTGCACCTCCTCGGCTCCGATCGCGGCACCGATCAGGGAGGCCGTATAATCGCTGCCGCCGCGCCGGAGATTGTCGATGGCCTGCTGGGCATTGCGGCAGATATAGCCCTGCGTTATGAAGAGCTTATTGCCTGGGTTCGCGCTCAGGAGCTTCGTCAGGCGGGCCGCGATATAGGGGATGTCCGGCTCCCCGTGCTCGTCGGTCTTCATGAACTCCAAGGCCGGCAGCAATATGGACGGGACGTTGATGGACTGCAGGTACAGGTGGTACAGCCCGGTTGAGATCAGCTCGCCCTGGGCCAGCACGATCTTTTCCATCGCCGGGGTGAAGCGGCTTTGCGAGAACCCGGACAGGAGCGAAAAATAGGGCGCGACGAAGGCTAGAGCTTGCTCATGGAAGCTCCTGGCAGGGAAAAGCTCGGTGATGAAATCTTTGTATTTCGAATGAAGCCTGGCGATGCAGTCCAGGCCTGCGCTC
>JASLDA010000057.1 GCA_030151745.1 Chitinophagaceae bacterium
CCGCCGCGACCAGGAGCAGGGCAATGCCCGCTATCTTTATTGCTTTCATCGGTACAGGAATGAGGGAGGGAAAGACTACCTGATGGTCAGCCTCAGGTTTATAGGGGCGATGCCGCCGGTGTAGACCGTGATCAGGTAGAGCCCTTTGGGCATGCCGTTCAGGGATATCCTTTCGAGGTGAGCGTCCGGGTTTGTCAGGTCAAGCGCCACGCGGCCGGTGGCGTCCCGCAGCACGATGCGGCGCATGGCCTCGCCCTCGCTGCTGATGGAGCAGTAAGTGGCGGCGGGATTCGGATAGACGGAAATGGCGGTGGGTTCCGCTACGCCGGCTACGGAAATCGCGGAATGGTTGATATCCCGGATATGCGCCACGAAGGCGCCGATGCGATCGCCGGGTGTGATCTGCTGGCCCGCCACATAGGCGTCCGAGAGATTGTTGATATAGACGGCGCGGGGCCTGATCCATTCCGGGAAGGGGTTGTTGTAATGCAGCTCATTGAGCACATTGCCGTTCGAGTCTATATCCATGGCCAGCAGGGAAAGGCTGCCGGTGGGCTCCAGCTCGGTGCCCGTCACGTAAAAGGTATTGTGCAGGGTAGGCTCGACGCTCAGGCCTTCCCGGTAGCCGGCGCGGCCGGTCATGGGGATATCCCAGACGATATTGCCGCCCGTGTCCACCCTGGCCAGGAACATTTCGGAGGCCATGACATTGGGGTTGCGGTTCTTGACGCCGGTGAAAATATAGCCTGTCGGCGCGGCCGGATTGCCTACGGGCGCCATAGACCAGATCCAGTCTACCGTGTCGGCATTGCCGTAGTGCTTGATCCAGACCTGGCTGCCGGAGCTGGTGGTCTTTACCAGCCAGGCATCGTCATGCCTGGTGCCGGTGCGGTAGCTGTAGCTGCCGCCGGCCAGCATGAAGCCTCCGTCGGGGGTACGTTCCACCTGCCAGGCATCGTCATAGCCTGGACCGCCGTAGTTGTTGGACCAGAGCTTTTCGCCGTTCAGATCGGTCTTAAGCAGCCAGGCATCGGTGTTTTCCGTGACGGAGTCGGTCACGGTGCCGCAGAGGATAAATCCGTCGTTCAGCCTTTTCATATCCGCGATGGCGGTGCGCTTGCCGGGCAGGGGATAGGATTTCTGCCAGAGCAGGGTGCCGGCGGCGTTGAAGCTGGCCAGGAAGGCGGAGCCTCCGGCATTGCTGCCCGTGTCGTCCGCGATGCCGGCCACGACTACCTGGTCGCTCAGGGGCGTAAGCACGCAATAGCCGGTTTCGTTCCGTTCGGGAACTCCGTAAGTGCGCTTCCAGAGGGTGTCGCCATTGGGCTTTATTTTGACGAGCAGCAAATCCGAGTTGGTCGCGCTGCCGCTGCCCGTCTGCACCGCCCCGGTGAAGAAGAAGTTGTTGTCCCAGCCGCGCGCGATGGAGAACGCGGAGCTGTTCGGGGGCATGTAGTCGGATCTGAAAAAATCGACGCGTTGCGCGCCGGCACTGGCTGCGGACAGAGCTGGGAGGGCTGCCGCGAAAAGCAGCCGCAGCCTTGCATTTCTGAGAGATTTCTTCATGGATTTTGTTGGGTTGATGCAGGGAATGGATGGGATGGACATTTGTAGGGTATAGTCGGTGGCGGGCTGTGTTAGCTGCAGTAGCGGCGGATCAGCGCTTCGTATTCGCCGCTTTGCTTTGCCTTGCGGGCCAGCCGGCGCAGCAGCGGGTCCAGGAGCGAAAGGATGCCGGTGCTGTGCATATCGCTGATGTCTGCTAGGATGGCCAGGTGCTTCAGGCTCCGGGGCAGGCCCTTCCGGTCGGTAAGGCCGTCTGCGGCCAGGCCGTATAGGATGCGCAGCGATCGCTCGAAGCCGCTGCTGCCGGGGGTGATGATCGTGTGAAAGACCACCGGCTCGCTGCCGGGGTTGTAAAACCGGTGCGGGGTGCCGGGCGGCACGGTCACCGAGGATCCCGGCTTGAGCAGGTGATTCTCTCTGGCGGCTTCCACGCCCAGCTCCCCGGAGACTACCTCGAACATTTCGGTGAGCGCCTTGTGATAGTGCAGGGGAGTGCCGCCGCCCGGCATCAGCGTTACGCTTACTTCGGTACAGGCGCCGCCGGTTTCAGCGGCCAGGCGGATGAAGGTCACGCGGTCTTTGATCACGGGGTTCTCGATGCTGCGCGGGAGCGTGGTATGGGTTTCTTCTGATAGCATGTCTTGGGATATTATAGGGGCCTTGTGTCGTTTTTATAGCTCGTCGGTGCTCCCGGGCGGGATATTGCTGCCGTAGATGAAGCCGCAGGGTTGCTGCGTATTCCCTGCTACCGTGGCCAGGCTGGAGAAGAGCAGCTTGGGGGGCATGCCCGTATAGCTCTTGATATCGCGGTTGAAATGTGCCTGGTCGAAGTAGCCGGCCTCGTAGGTCAGCTTCGTGAGCGGGCTGCCGGCGCGATAGCTTTTCAGGACGGTCTCTATCCGCACCATGGAGGCGAACTTCTTGGGCGATATGCCCACCGCCTGGCGGAAGCGTTTCTCCAGCCTGCTGGCGCTGATGCAAAGCAGCTTCGCCAGCTCCTCGGCCTTGATGAGGCCCCGCGACTGCCGGATCGCGTCGATGGCCGCCAGTATGAGCAGGTCCTGCTTCTGGTTGCTCAGGAAGGAAAGAAGGAAGCTCTCCGCCACGCGTACCCGCTCGTCCGCGGAGCTCACCAGCGCTACCTGCTCTTCCAGCCTTTGCACTACGCTGGCGGGCAGCAGCAGGTCCAGGCTGAAGCCGGCATTGGACAGCTCGTGGAGCGGCACTTTGAAGAATGCCGCAGCCCCCGCCTCCGTGAAGTTGATGAACAGCACGCCGGTATTGGCCGCTTTGCGTATGGTGCGGTAGGCATGCTGCACGCCCATCAGGCCGGAGCTGTAGCGCTCGTACACGCTGGCGTCCTCGCCGCTCAGTTCCATGCTGCCGCTGTATTGGATGGTGAGCACCAGCGCCGCTTTGAGCAGGATATGATG
Source organism: Chitinophagaceae bacterium (assembly GCA_030151745.1). GTDB lineage: Bacteria > Bacteroidota > Bacteroidia > Chitinophagales > Chitinophagaceae > UBA1952. The sequence goes on from JASLDA010000057.1 coordinate 3,000, forward strand.
CAGGAGCGGCTCGGTGTTCTCCACGATGGCGTAGTTGCTCACAAAGGGCTTCAGCGCCGGGGAGGGCTCGTAGACTTTATAGAGAAACATGGCGTTACGGAGGCTTATGCTTGGAGCCGGGGCAGCGATTCCGGGCCGGGCTTGTTATTGGATGGGATACGTGTTCTAAAGTGTGTCGGTCCGCTTGGGCAGTATATCGCTGCCGTAGATGAGTCCGCAGGTATGCTGCAGGTCGCTTGCGTCTATGTCCGGGTTGGAGAACAGCTGCGTCGGCGACAGGCCTGTGTAGTTCTTGAAATCGCGGTTGAAGTGGGCCTGGTCGAAGTACCCGGCCTCGTAGGCGAGCTTCGTGAGCGAATGGCGGGACTGGTAGCTTTTTACTATGGTCTCTATCCGCACCATGGAAGCGAACTTCTTGGGCGATACGCCCACCGCCTGGCGAAAGCGCTTCTCCAGCCTGCTGGCGCTGATGCAGAGCTGCTTTGCCAGCTCTTCCACCCTGATGATGCCCGCTGCCTGCCGTATAAGGCCTATTGCGGCGATGATGAGCGGGTCCTGCTCCTGCCGGTGCAGCAGGGAACCGAGAAAGGCCTCGGCCCGCTGTACCCGCTCATCTGCCGTGAGCGCCAGTGTCACCTGCTCTTCCAGTCTTTCCACGGTGCTGGCCGGGATCAGCTGGTCCAGGGATACTCCCGAGTTGTATAGTTCATGGAGGGGCAATTGAAAGAAGGCCCCGGCGCCCGCTTCCGTGAAATTGATGGCCAGCATGCCCGTATGGGCTTCCTTGCGCATATTCCGGTAGGCATCCTGGATGCCGATGATGCCCGAGCTGTAGCTTTCATATGCCTGCGGATCCTTGCCGGAGATTTCCATCCGCCCGCGGTACTGGATGCCCAGCGTCAGGGCTGCGTGGGGCAGGATATAGTGCGCTACGGGCGTCGAGTTTTCCACGATGGAATAATTGGCCACGAAGGGCTTCAGCATTGGCGCGGGCTCATACACCTTATATAGAAACATGACCGTGTCTTGTTGGGAGCTTGAATGAAGAGGTTGCCGGATATCTGCGCGGATAGGGGCTACCGCTTCTGGAAGCGGAGGGTCTGGATCTCCGCCCCGGCGCGGCCCCGCAGCAGGTAGCTGCCCGGGGGCAGCTGCGATACGGGACAGCTCTCCACCGCTTTGCCGCTGCCGGAAAAGCTGCCCACTTCCTGCCCCTGCAGGTTGATGATGCTGAACCCGGACTGCTCCGGCGCCTTGCCGTTCCAGAAGATCCTGAGCTCGTCGTGCACGGGGTTGTTGCAGGTAAAGAGTTGCCCCGGCGCGTTCCCGAACCGGATGGCGAGGGTGCGGGAATAGCTGATCTTCCCGTCCGGGGCCGCCTGCTTCAGGCGGTAATAGCTGCTGCCGGCAAGCGGCTGCCGGTCCCTGAAGGCGTACCTGACATCCGCGGTTGCAGGCACGAAGCCGAGGCTGTCGAAGGCTTTCGCGTCTGCGCTGCGCTCTATGGTAAATCCCCGGTTCCCTTTTTCATAAGCGGCCTCCCATTCCAGCAGCACGGATGCGCCCTGCCGCTGCGCGTCGAAGCGGGCCAGCGCTACGGGCAGCGGACTGCCGATCGTAAATGCCCGGGAGCTGGTGATAGACCAGTCGCCTACGGTGCGGGCATACAGCAGGTGGGGGCCGCCGGCCAGCGAGCTGATGTCGGCGGCGAAGCTGAAGCTGCTCAGGTCCGTTGTCGCCGGCACGCTGAGCAGCGTGCCATTGCCCATGCCGGGGTCGGTGTCGAAGAAGTACTCCAGCGTGGTGAAGGGCCGGGCGGGTATGGCGGGCGGGATGTCGATGTCCGCCACGATAACGGCCAGCTTGCGGCGGTTCGTGAGGCTCCAGTTGCCGGCGGCGTCCTGGAAGCGTATCCCGATCTGGTGCACCCCGCTGCCCAATGTGCCGATGGCGGCTACGAATCCCGCGACCTCCACGTCCGTGCCGCTCGCCATCGGGACGGCAGGGGCGCGGCCTGTGCCGGGGTCGTTGTCCACGAAATACTCGGCGCGTACGATGGGCGCGGCGGCGGCCTGGGCCGGCAGCGACAGGGCGGGCAGTACGTATACCGGCTTTATGGTGGTGAGGCCCCATTGGCCCTTGCTGTTTTTGGAGCGCACGCCGAAATAGTGTACGCCCGCTCCCAGCGAAGCGGTGTTTACAGCGCCCTGGAAGGAGATATCCGGTCCGGCGCTCAGGGGCAGCGGCGTGCCCAGGCCGAAGCCGGGATCGGCGTCAAAGAAATACTCCAGGGCGGTTACATCCGCAGGCGCGGAAGCGCTGATCGGAAGGGCCGGAGCCAGGTAAAGGAGGCGCAGGCTGCTGAGGCCCCAATTACCGTTCGCGTCTTTCGCGCGGAAGTACAGGCGGTGGATGCCGGGCTGGCTGTTGCTCAAAGACAGGCTGGGACTGGCCGAGATATCCGCCCCGGCGCTCGCCGGAATGGCCGTGCCCTTGCCCATGCCGGGGTCGGTATCCAGGAAATATTCCAGGGCGGTGATGGCTGCCGGCGGTTGTGCCGGGGGCAGGGAAACCTGCGCTCCTGCACCCGGTATGCCCGAGACCAGGCAAAGGATGCCCAGGCCGGCGGTTGCCCGGCGGCGATATAATGAAAACATAACCTTTGTTTTGGGGTGTTACTGCTGCGCTGTAAGCTGTTTTTTGTCGGGTCGCAGGGAAAGAGAATTCCTTTCTTCCCGGACGTTCGAGCCGGCCGCTTCGATTTTACGGGCGCTGGTGCATCGGCCGGTTAGTTGTCCGCCTTCCTTGAATCCCGGGTTTGCGCTCGGGCGTAACGTCGCGGCAAGCAAAGGCGGAAAACTAGCCGGACAAAACACTAGTGGGCGGCGGCGCTGATGCTGATGGTGACTGCTGAGGTGCCTACGCTGATGCTGGAGGGCATGGTGATATCATAGATGCTGGGCATCTGCGGCATGCCGGAAGGCACGTAGGGGGCAGGCCCGCCGAAGGCCCCGCAATCCACAGGCTGGCCGTTCAGGAGCCCGGCGCCTATGGCCGGCGAGCCGGTTTTGAGCATATAGCGCCTGTCGGAAGAATAGCCCGCGCCTGTCGTTCCGCCTGCGTACAGGCCGGCCAGGGTGGCACCGGTGATATTGCCGTTGCCCGCGGGCAGCTTGCTGTCTACAGATACATTGTTCAGGAACGTATTGGCCGACTGGTAAATGCCGAAATCGGAATTGTTGAAGATATTGTTCTGGTAGACGAAATTGCTGGTAGTGAAGGAGTTGTTGCCCAGGAACGTGTTGTTGATGGCATAGCCGTCCACATTGGAGACCAACGAGGCCGAAATGTTGATCTGGTTGCCGATGATATTGTTGTAGATGAATAAGCCCCTGGTCT
>JASLDA010000162.1 GCA_030151745.1 Chitinophagaceae bacterium
ATGATCGTAGATATAGGAGGCCGAGCTCATGGTCTCCCGCAGCGTCTTATAGAGATACCCGGGCAGCGCATGGCTGTGCTCGCCCGAATGGATTTCGCCGAGAGCATTGAAATAGCCGGTATGGGCCGCGCCGTAGAACTGCGCCGGGTCGCGGATGGCCAGGGCTTTCACGTCCTCTCCTCTCATGCTGAGACTGAGCGAATCGTCGACCTCCACCGCCATCGTATTGCGCGTCCGGCAATCCTTGCAGGCCAGGTCCAGGTACCGGCCGATCCAGCCCGAGCTGCGGATCTCGTCGGCCCGGCTTCCGCTTTGCCAGATATCCATGCTCCGGAAATGCGAGCGGTTCGGCTGATCGTAGCCCACGCCGTTGAGCAGGCTGAGCGCGCCCGTGTCGTACAAGCCTTTCAGGTGCTTCAGGACCGGGTTCAGACCGAGCTCGTCGTCCATGGCCAGCGCTTCTTCCCGGCGGATGCCTATCACCGGGCGCATGCCGTAATAGATATCGTTCCGGACCGGGATCACCGTATTGAGACCGTCATTGCCGCCGCTGAGCTGCAGTACTACGAGCTTGCGGCCGTCGGGACCGCGCCCCTCTCCCGCGGCGAAGCTTTTCACGAAACCCGGGATGAACAGGGAGGCCGAGCCAAGCGCTGAAAGCTGTACGAATTTTCTACGGTTCATCACTTACGGCATTTTATGGTTTGTCTGTAAACGAAATCAGGCCAGCTGGTATTCCGGCAAGCTCATCAGGCGGATGGCCAGGCTGCGGATAAAGGCCTCGGCCGATGTGCCGGACGAATAGCGCACCGCGATATCAAGCTGCGCGGCGTCGAGCGGAACGGGAATCAAGTAGGCCGCGAGCTTTTGGGGTAGCTCCTTTTCATCCACCGTTTTCCAGTGCTCGATAAACGGAGCCCAGTCGATCTCCGCCTTGCCGACACGGAATCGCCCTTCCCCGCCGGAACCCGGGGACATTTTACCCTGCGCGTCCATTTCCATGTCTATTTCCTTGGCGCGCAACTCCAGCTCCCGGTCTCCGTAAATGGCTTCAGGCAGGCGCATGCGGATCACGAGGGAGGAAGCATCGATCCAGTCGCGGCCCCCGGGCCAGCCGGCTACATTCGGCGGGTAAAACAACTGCTGTCCCAGCACGCGGAGCAGCATGCCGGCGTTTTTATCCTGCTCGAAGCTGAAGGGAATCTGCTGGTGCAGCCCCACCAGGAGCTCCACCGGAGATTTCACATGGGCACCACGATTCGAGGGCTGGTAGAGCCAGTCGGCGGTGAAGATCTGCTCCATCAGATCCCCGATATCATAGTCCTTGCGGAAGAAGCGCGCAGCCAGCTCGCTGACCCGGGCTTCGTCCACGACTTCATTTACGAAATAGCGGTAGATCTTTCCCGTGATGAAGCGCGCCGTCTGCTCCTGCTTCAGGATAAGATCCAGTATATCGTCGCCTCCGAAGCGGCCTTCCTGACCAAGAAATCTCTTGAGGCCTGTATCATGCTGGCGCTCGCGGATCTCGAACTCGCCATCCTCGTTGAACGTCCAGCCGGTGAATGCCCGGGCAGCTTCGCGGACGTCCTGCTCGGTGTACCAGCCGCGTCCGAGCGTAAACAGCTCCATGACCTCGCGGGCAAAATTCTCGTTCGGATGCGCCTTGCGGTTCTGCTGGTTATTCAGGAATTTCAGCATACCCGGGCTCTTCGCGACGGCCCGCAGCAAGCTGCCGAAGTTGCCGAGAGCATGCCGGCGGAATTGCTGCAGCAGGAGCTGATCGAAATAGGGATTGTCGGCGCGGGTCGCAAAGTGGCCATGCCAGAACAGCGCCATTTTCTCCTGCAGCGGGTAGGGAGAGCGGATCATCTCCTCTATCCAGGCCGTTCCCAGCTCTGCCGTCCTTGCGCGGAAGCTCCGCTGCCGGAGCTTTATATCCGGCTCCCCGAGCCCCTGCGCCTTCATGGCCCTGGGACTGGCGGCCTGATAGTCTTCCAGGGATACCAACTCGATGGCCTCCGGCTCGGTCGCCTTCAGCAGGGCGTGCAGGTCCGGGCCGAACCGGTGGTGGCCGTCCAGGGCAGCCAGGGGCAGGCCGAAGCCGGCCCGCGACCAAAGCATCGCTATCCTCTCCTGATCCCTCATACCCCTTTGACCTCCGGAATTGCAATTAGTTTATCGCGTGCATGTTGTAGTGCGCCGGCTTTCCGAAATAAAACGGCGCTTGGAAACATCCATTACACAATATATATTTCGGCAAACCTAAGCCATATCATGTCCAGCCTGCTTCCGAGCGCCGTTAAAATTGCAGCCCTGGCCGGGGCGCTGTTTCTGCATACCGGCTGCTATACGTACCGCCTCGCTACCCACGCCCAGCCCGCCACCGACAACCTGGTTACCACCACGAAGCACGCGCACAGTCTCTTCTGGGGCCTGCTCAATAAGCCGCAGGTGGTCATGACGCCAAATTGCGACGACCTCGGGGTAAATGGCGTGGCGGAAGTGACCGTTAAAACGAATTTCGGCTACGCACTCCTGACCGTAGCCACCCTGGGGATCTACTGCCCGGTGATCGTTTCGTG
>JASLDA010000189.1 GCA_030151745.1 Chitinophagaceae bacterium
AGCTAAAGGCTAACTATGCTAAGGCTCCCGATCCACTGCAAACTGCCGACTGCAAACTGCTTACTGCGCTTAAGCTTCCGCCTCGATCCCGATCTTCTGCAGGGCCTTCTTGCTGGCTTCCTGCCCGGCTTCCTTCTTGGTATAACCGGTGCCGGTGACGAAGGTTTCCCCGTCCAGCTGCACGGCGATCGTGAAAACCTTCCTTGCCCCCTCGAGCTTCTCGCTCACGGTCTGGTATTCGAGCTTCTGGCCCTTGCGCTGGGCCCAGCTCAGGAGCTTGTTCTTGTAGTTGGTATCGGTAGCCTCGATTTCGTCTATATCCATGTACGCCTTGACCATCTGGCGAAGGACGAAGGTGCGCGTCTTTGAATAGCCCTGATCGAGATAGACCGCTCCCACCAGCGCTTCTAGGGCGTTGCCGAAGATATGGGAACGGCTCAGTGCCCGGTCGTTCTGGTTGAACTGTACGAGCTTGTTGAGTCCCATCTTAAGGGCTACGGTATTCAGCGATTCGCGGCGCACCATGCGGGAGCGCATCTCCGTCATGAAGCCTTCCGGCTGCATGGGATATTTCTTGAAGAGATATTCGGCGACGATGGCTCCCAGGATGGCATCGCCCAGATATTCCAGGCGCTCGTTGTTTTCCAGCACCACTTCGCTCTGGGAGCGGTGGGCCAGGGCCAGCTGGTAATAGGCCAGATGCTGTGGCCTGAAGCCCAGCAAGGATTCCAATTGCAGCGCAAGGGGCTGCGAAGGGGAAAACAGGTTGAAGATGCGGGATGCGAAGCGGCGCAAGCTTATCCTTCGAACTTTTTGAAGATCACTGAAGCGTTGTGTCCGCCGAAGCCGAATGTGTTGCTCAGCGCAGCACGCACGGTACGTTCCTGCGGCTTGTTGAAGGTAAGGTTAAAGCGCGGATCGATGGCAGGATCGTCGGTGAAATGGTTGATTGTCGGGGGGACGATGTCGTGCATTACGGCCTTGATGGCGGCGATGGCCTCGATTGCGCCCGCGCCTCCGAGGAGGTGCCCGGTCATGGACTTCGTGGACGAGATGTTGAGATTATAGGCGTGCTCGCCGAACACCTTCTCGATCGCGATCAGCTCGGCCACGTCGCCCAGGGGGGTCGAGGTGCCGTGCACGTTGATATAGTCGACCTGGTCCGGCTTCATGTCCGCGTCGTCGAGGGCATTGCCCATGACGAGGATGACGCCGAGGCCTTCGGGGTGCGGGGCCGTTAGGTGGTAGGCGTCGGCGCTCATGCCGCTGCCGCCTACTTCCGCCAGGATGGTCGCGCCGCGCTTTACGGCATGCTCGTATTCCTCGAGCACCAGGGCGCAGCCGCCTTCCCCGAGAACGAAGCCGTCACGATCCTTGTCGAAAGGGCGGGAAGCCGTCTTGGGATCGTCGTTGCGTTCGGAGAGCGCCTTCATGGCATTGAAGCCGCCGATGCCGCTCTGGGTGACGGCCGCTTCGGAGCCGCCGGCGATGATGGCGTCGGCCTTGCCGATGCGGATATAGGTCGCCGCGTCGATGATGGCATGCGTCGAGGAGGCGCAGGCGCTGACGGTGGCGAAGTTCGGGCCGCGGAACCCGTATTTCATGGAGATCTGCCCTGCGGCGATGTCCAGGATCATCTTCGGGATAAAGAAGGGATTGAAACGCGGGTTGCCGTCGTTCTTGAAGAATCCCATCATTTCCTCGAAGTAGGTCACCATGCCGCCGATACCGGAGGCCCAGATGACCCCCACGCGGTCTTTATTGACGGCACCTTCCTGGTCCAGGCCGGCCTGCTGCACGGCTTCCTGGGCGGCAGCTACGGCCATCTGGGAGAAGCGGTCGAGCTTCCGGGCTTCCTTGCGGTCGAAATAGTCTTCCGGGTTGAAGCCCTTGACCTCGCAGGCGAACCTGGTCTTGAATTTCTCCGTATCGAAAGCGGTGATGTAATCGCAGCCGGAAACGCCGGCCAGCAGGCCGTTCCAATATGCGTCAACGGAATTGCCAAGGGGCGTGATGGCGCCGAGGCCGGTAACAACAACGCGTCTGTTCGGGAGGGATTTCACAGGGGTGGTGTGATGATTTGGGGGGTAACATGCAACAGGTATCAGGTATCAGGCGGTCATACGTCTTGATACCTGATACCTGATACGTGTTCCACTCAAATTACTTAACGTGCTCTTCGAGGTAAGAAACCGCCTGACCTACGGTAGTGATGGTTTCAGCCTGCTCGTCCGGGATAGAAATGTTGAATTCCTTTTCGAATTCCATGATAAGTTCAACGGTATCCAGAGAGTCTGCGCCGAGATCATTGGTGAAGGACGCTTCGGGTACGACTTCGCTCTCGTCAACGCCGAGCTTGTCAACGATAATCTTCTTTACGCGGTTTGCGATTTCTGACATGGTTGTGTCCTGTTTTGTTTGTGCGGACAAAAATAGACTTTTGAATTAAATCCGATGGGGGAAAGTTTTTTTTATCTGTAGCCCGAAAGCCGCGCGGGGCAAGTGTTTCAGGCCGCGGTCCGGCGATTCCTCAAAAAAACGGCGTCATATGTACCGACAAGGTCAGCGGGCGGGGGCGCTGCCCGGAAGGGAAAGTCGCGAAGCCGGCCGGCCGCGAAGCCCGCGGGAAATACCGGCTGCGGACCGGTACCAGGTTGTCAGCTTTCCCGGGCATCGGTGTTTCCCCGCTCCTCAACGATCACGCCGTCGCGCATCATCAGGGTGCGGTCGGTGCGGGCGGCGAGCGCTTCATTGTGTGTAATAAGAATAATAGTCTGCCCCAGCTCGCGGCGAAGTTCCAGGAACAGGTTGTGGACCGCCTCGGCGTTCGCGGAGTCCAGGTTGCCCGTGGGCTCGTCGGCCATCAGCACTGCCGGCTGGTTGATCAGCGCCCGCGCAATGGCGACCCGCTGCGCCTCGCCGCCCGACCGCTGCGCCTCGCAGCTGTCGG
>JASLDA010000292.1 GCA_030151745.1 Chitinophagaceae bacterium
TCCCGATGATCGTGATCGCCGCGCGCACTTCGGGGGTCTGGGGCTTTATGCGCTGCAGCTGGAGGAGCAGGCATTCCTGCAGGGTCCAGGCGCCCACTCCCGGGGGGTCGAAGGTATTGCGGATGCGGGTCAGGATCTCGTCCACCTCTTCGACGCTCGTAGAGATGTTCCGGGCGAAGGCCAGGTCGTCGACGATGGCGGAGACTTCGCGGCGCAGGTAGCCGTCGTCGTCGATGCTGCCGATGAGCTGCTCGGCTATGGCTTCCTGCCGCTCGTCCAGCTCCAGCATGCCGAGCTGCGAGACGAGATGGTCGTGGAAGGAATTTTCCAGCCGGATCGGCGTGGGCTGCCGCTCCTCGTCGCCGCGGTAATCGTCGCCGTAGTCATAGCCGCCGTAGTCGCCGCTGTCTTCGCCCCGCAGGTAATCGTCCAGGTCGACCTTGTCGGCGGTATCGTTGCTGAGCTCCACGTCGTCCAGCGGCTCCTCGCTGCTCTCGTATTCGTCCCCGCCGTTATCGGGCGTATCGAGGCCGTAGATGTCGTCGTCCTCGCGGGCGCCTTCCTCGCCGTATTCCAGGGCGGGATTCTCCTCCAGCTCTTCCTTGATCCGCTCTTCCAGATTGGCCGTAGGCACCTGCAGCAGCTTCATGATCTGAATCTGCTGAGGGGAGAGGCGCTGCTGAAGCCGTTGCTGCTGGGATTGCCGGAGCATGGTCTATTCCTGGATAATTAGCTGTTCGAACCTTACAAAAATAGGCCCTGGGCCGCCTTGCAGCTGCATATTATCTATTATAAAACGTCCGGAATCCGCAGGCTTGCCGGCGTCGCCGCAAATTCCCTTCAGGCGGGGAGAGGCAGGCCCGTATAATGCCGCAATCTTCGGAAAGCCGCCATCCGCGCCGCCTCCGGCAATCTGCAAGATTCAGTCTTAAATGATCTTAGCTTCGCGTCGTACTTTACTGCAAATTGTGCCCGTGGAACGGAAGCCATATATTTCGCCCGCATTCTCGTATGTCGCGCTCGAGGAGACGCTGGAGATCCTGCCGAAGAAGAAGCAGCTCTATATCGCGCTGCCTAAGGAAACCTCCTTCCAGGAGAACCGCGTGTCGCTGACGCCCGAAGCGGTATCCGTGATCGTGAACCGCGGCCACGAGGTCGTCGTGGAGCACGGCGCCGGCGAAGGCTCCTTTTATTTCGACAACGACTACAGCGAGGCCGGGGCGCGCATCGTGTACGACAAGGCCGAGCTCTACAAGGCGACCGCCATCATCAAAAGCGCGCCGATCAGCGAAGAGGAGATCGGCTGGCTGCAGCCCAACCAGGTCGTGTTCTCGCCGATCCACATGCCCACGATGAAGGCCGAGATGATCCAGTCGCTCATGGCGAAGAAGATCATCGCCATCGCCTTCGAGTCCATCAAGGACGACAGCGGCAACTATCCCATCGTGCGCTCCATGAGCGAGATCGCGGGATCGTCTGCGATCCTCACCGCGGCCAAATACCTGAGCAATGTGCATAACGGCAAGGGCGTGCTGCTGGGCGGCATCTCGGGCGTGCCGCCGGCCAAGGTGGTCATCATAGGCGCCGGCATCGTCGGTGAGTTTGCGACGCGCACGGCGCTGGGCCTCGGCGCTTCGGTAAAGATCTTCGACAACAGCATTTACCGGCTGATGCGCCTGCAGAATAACGTCGGCCGGCGATTGTTCACCTCCGTGGTCGAGCCGGTGACCCTGGCTGAGGAGCTGATGAACGCCGATGTGGTCGTCGGCGCGCTGAAGCCGGTGAACGGCATCACGCCGATCGTGGTCTCGGAGAACATGGTGCAGAACATGAAGGCCGGATCCGTGATCGTAGACGTCAGCATCGATCATGGGGGCTGCTTCGAGACCTCGCGCATGACCACGCACGAGCAGCCCATCTTCCGTAAGTACGACGTCATCCACTACTGCGTGCCGAATATCGCCTCCGGCGTGTCCCGCACGGCATCGCGGGCCGTGAGCAATGTGCTGATGCCCATCCTGCAGGAAAGCGCGGAGAGCGGCGGGGTAGAGGCCCTTATCCAGAAAAAGAGCGGCATCCGCCACGGCGTGTACATCTACAAAGGCTGCGTCACCAGCCCGCCGATCGCCAAGCGTTTCGGGATCAAGTTTACAGACCTGGACCTGCTGCTGGCAGCGCAGGGATGATTTGTGAATTGGTCAATTGGCCAATGAGGCAATTCGTCAATTCACTTAGCTTGAACAATTTGTCGGGCAAGGTGTTGTGATTGCCTGATTGGGCAAACATCCAATCGATATAGGTGTGCAAATAAACTGCTTCCAGCGCAAGCCGTCGAATATCGGGGCCGCATTCGTCTATCCCGGGTGTGCCCAATCCAATTGGCTAATTGACTAATTATCTCATTGACCAATTCTCAAATTGCTTTCATCAGGATCAGCGCCATCATCACCAGCCCGGCGATAATGCGGTAGATGCCGAAGACGCGGAAGCCGTGGCGCTGGAGATAGCCGATAAAGCCCTTGATGGCGATCAGGGAGACAATGAAGGAGATCAGACAGCCGACCCCGAGCATGCTTATGTT
>JASLDA010000321.1 GCA_030151745.1 Chitinophagaceae bacterium
CCCTCGCAATGCGCATAACAGGACACGCACATTGCGAGGGGCTGCCGTAAAATCGACCGGGTTCCCAGGACGAATCACAAACCGGAACTTCCCGGGCTTTTCAGGTCCTGGTTCGACTCCGGTTCCTTCGGCCCCGAACCTGCGCTCTCCATTTGAAATGAGCGAATCCAAGGCCTGCAAGCCAAGAAAAAGCCGCCTCCGGAGATTCCGAAGGCGGCTTTCAGATATTGGATCAGTATAGCTTATGCGATGGTGATGCTCTCGTCGAGGTAGACGTCCTGGATGGTATTCAGGAGCTCTACGCCCACCTTCATGTCCTTCTGGAAAGCCTTGCGGCCGGAGATGAGGCCCATACCGCCGGCGCGCTTGTTCACGACGGCTGTCATTACGGCTTCGGCCAGGTCGGATGCGCCCTTGCTTTCGCCGCCGGAGTTGATCAGGCCGACGCGGCCCATATAGCAGTTGGCCACCTGGTAGCGGCAGAGGTCGATCGGGTGCTCGGAAGTCAGCTCCTCGTAAACCTTTTTGTGCGTCTTGCCGAAGTTGAGCGCGGTATAGCCGCCGTTGCCCACCGGGAGCTTTTGCTTGATGATATCCGCCTGCAGGGTGACGCCGAGGTGGTTGGCCTGGGCGGTAAGGTCGGCGGCGGTATGGTAGTCGACGCCATCCTTCTTGAAGCCGCTGTTGCGGAGGTAGCACCACAGTACGGTGGCCATGCCCAGCTCGTGCGCGTATTCGAAAGCCTTGGCGATCTCGACGATCTGGCGGCTGCTTTCTTCGGAGCCGAAATAGATGGTAGCTCCGATCGCGGTGGCACCCATGTTCCATGCGTCCCGGATCGTGCCGAACATGATCTGGTCGAAGCGGTTCGGGTAGGAGATGAACTCGTTGTGGTTCACCTTGACGATGAAGGGGATCTTGTGCGCGTACTTGCGGGCGACGGCGCCGAGAACGCCATATGTGGAAGCAACGGCGTTGCAGCCGCCTTCGATAGCCAGCTTCACGATGTTCTCCGGATCGAAGTAGATCGGGTTCGGAGCGAAGGACGCGCCGGCGCTGTGCTCGATGCCTTGATCGACCGGGAGAATGCTCACGTACCCCGTACCTGCGAGACGGCCGTGGTTCTGCAGCGCCTGGATGGAACGCAGGGTCTGGATATTACGGTTGCTGTCGGCCCATACTTCGCTTACGTTATCGCCTGAAGGCAGGTGCAGCTGGCTTTTGTCAATAGTCTTGCTCTGGTGGCCCAGGTAATACTCGGCCTTATCACCCAGCAGGTCTTCAATACGGGAAGCGGAAGTCATGGTTGCTGACATATTCGTTCGTAGTTTTTGCGGCTGCAAAGGTAAGGGGTAAGACCGATTATATGTAATACAAAATGGACATCAGGCGAGGGCTCCGCAGCAAGGCGGAAACCGCCCGGGAATGCAGCGGGGCAAGCGCGCTATGGATTGACCAGGAATACCTGCAGCCCGCGGATCCGGCCCCCGTCCAGCCGCTGGAAGGGCTGGCCCTGCTCGTCGAGCATGGTGACGTTCGTGGCGTCGAGCCCATTCTGATGGTGCAGGTAGAAATTCACGTTCCATCGCCGCATGTCCCGGATCAGGTCCTCCCGCTTCACGGCCTCCGCGGTGGGCGTGAAGTAGTTCACCCCCAACCAGTACGCCAGGCAACCGGCGCGGCTGGGATTGTCGTTCGAGGCAAAGGAACCGCGGACGTTCATCCAGCTCAGGGCCTGGGCCAGCCTGTGAATGTCCTCCCCCTTGCGGAACAGCGCTTTCATATCATAGACCGGCGTCGTAAGGAAACTCAAGGCGAACACCGCGACCGCCAGCCGCCGCTGTCCCGCCGTAGGGAAAAAGCTTCCGAAATGCTGCAGCCAGTATCCTCCCAGCGTCATCCCGACAGGCAGCAGCAGCCAGAAATAGCGGGCCTCCACATGCAGGAGCAGGTAGCCGAGGGGCATGATGCCGGCGGCGGCCAGCAGCACTTTCAGCTCCGCGGGAAGGCTGTCGTGCCTCCGCCACCAGAGCAGGGCCGTGAGCAGGTAGACCGCGAGCAGCAGGGCCGAGAGCTCGTTCATGGCCCCTGCTCCCTGCAGGATAGCCTGTCCCGTGATCGCAAATTGCTTCAACAGCATCCGGGAACTCTCGAAACGGCCGTGCAGCTCGCCCTCGCTGAGGTACGGATCTTCCCAGGAATAAGGCGAGTTCAGGTACGGGGGAGGAATAAGAGTGCTGAGGCCCGGCTTCAGGGTCTTATGCCCCACCAGCATCCAGGACGTGTTGAGGGCACCGGACTTTGACAGTCCCCAGAAACCGTACTTGGCGTGCATCAGGCCGGCAAGCGGGGCCAGCAGGACCAGCTGCAGCGTCAGCCCTGCGATCCAGGCCCGGAAAGGGAAGCGGCGGCCGGCGGCTTTCGCAAGTAGGTAAAGGCCCAGCGGGAACTGCAGGAGAAGAAAGTAAAAGGAATAGACCTTCGCGTAGGCCGCCAGCGCCATCGGCAGGGCAGCGACGAGCCATAGCAGGGGCCGCTGCAGGAAGCGCGGCATCAGCAGCACATTCAGGTAGGCCAGCAATAAGCCGAGCGCGAGAAGATCGCAGAACAGCTGCTTGAAAACGGCATAACAGAGAAAAGCCGCCAGAGCCAGCAGCAGCGGGAAGCCTGTCGCGGCCCGCAGGCCGAGCCTCCGGAACAAACCATATGTCGCGGCGATCACCAGGACGCCCGCGGCGGTATTGCTCAGCTGGGCGGCCAGGAGCGGGTCCAGGCCGGAACGGGCCAGGACTGCCACGATCGCCGGGTGCAGGGGGCTCCAGAGCGCATTGACCAGCCTCCAGGCATCGCCCTCCGCCGCCCGCTTGGCCATAGTCAGGTAGGCGACGGCGTCCGGATCCACATAATAGCGGTAGTAGGGGTAGCACAGCCCGACAAGCAGGACCAGCAGAACGGATGCCAGCAGTGGATGCCAGGCCTGCAGCGGCCGGCCGGAAGAAGTATGCGTCGGTATCAAAGCGATCGGAGGATAGCTGCAAGATACTCCGGCGCCTGCAGCAAACGGCTTCCGTACCAGGAGAAAACCTCGCCATCGACGAGGATCACCCGGGCTTCCGGAAGCAGGGTCTGCACCTCGGCGAGGTGTTTTTCGCCGAAGGGGTACGGCTCGGACGAAAGCAGGACGATTTCCGGCC
>JASLDA010000347.1 GCA_030151745.1 Chitinophagaceae bacterium
CCCCGATCCTGGTCTTCGACCGGAACCAGCGCTCCGGGTGCACGCAGAACTTCGTGATGCCGACGACTTCGTCCTCCAGGTCCAGATCCGACAGGAGCTCCGTCTGCGAGGGCACCAGCGACACAATACGCCGTGGCTGGTCCGGCAACTGCAGCTCGCGGCCCAGCATGTCCCGAACCTGCATCAGCGGAAGCGTTTGTAGTAGAAAAGCAGGAAAAAGCAGAGCAGGATACTGAAGGGGAATAGCGTGCTGCTCAACTCCCGGACCAGGCTGCCTGCAGGCCCGAAAAACTGCAGCAGCAGCTCGGCAGAGGTCAGCCCGATATAAGCGAGCGCCGCCCAGCGGCTTTCGTAGAGGCAGATCAGCATCCAGATCAGCCCATAGATCAGCCAGTGCGCCAGGCTGCCCAGCGCCGGCACGGAGCCCAGCTCGCCGAGCTGGGCATACTGTACAAGGCCGATCACCAGCATTACCATATGGAACAGGCCCACCAGTGGGAAAAGCACCGGCAAGGCCTTCATCCGCGCTATAAATCCGTTCGATTCTGTCATCTGGTCAAATATCAGGTATCTCCGCGCGGTGTTTCGGGAAACCGCTTATCCGAGCGCATTCAGAACGTCGTACTTCGTCAGAATATGGAAATCGCCGCTTTCGTCCCTGGCAAGCACCGCGCCGTTGTCCTTATTGATATACTTCGCAAGGCGATCGATGCGGGTGTCCATCTCGACCACGGGTAATGCTTTTTCGGCAACTTCCGCTATCTTCTTGTCCCGCAGACCGTCCTCTTCGAGCATGCGCTTGAACAGGCCCTGCTGGGTGACGGAGCCGGCCAGCTCCCGGCCTTTCATCACCGGGATCTGCTCGATATCGTACTTTTTCATCAGCGCCAGCGCATCTGCCACGGTCTGGTCCGGCTCCAGGGTCACGAGGCGGCGGCGGCCCAGGCCCCCGATAAGATCCTTTACCGTATTGACGTCGAGGAAACCGCGGTCCAGCATCCACTCGTCGTTATAGATCTTGCCTACATAGCGGCTGCCGTGATCATGGAAGATCACGACCACGAAATCCGTCGGCTTGAGCTTATCCTTCAGCTGGCGCAGTCCGGCGACTACGCTGCCGGCGCTGTAGCCCACGAAGATGCCCTCTTCCTTGGCGATGCGGCGGGCCATTACGGCCCCGTCCTTATCGGTCACCTTTTCAAACAGGTCGATCACCTCGCGCTTGTAGTTCTTCGGCAGGAAATCCTCGCCAAAGCCCTCGCTTATATACGGGTGAACCTCTTTCATATCCAGCTCGCCGGTATCGAACCATTTCTTCAGCAGCGAGCCATAGGTATCGATAGCCCAGGCCTGTATGTCGGGATTCTGTTCCTTCAGGTACTCCGCCGTGCCCACGATAGTTCCGCCCGTGCCGGCAGCGACAACGAGATGCGTCACCTTGCCGTCCGTCTGGTTCCAGATCTCGGGACCGGTTTGCTCATAATGCGCCAGGCGGTTGGCGAGGTTGTCATACTGATTTACGTACCAGCTGTTCGGAATTTCTTCCGCCAGCCGCTTGGAGACGCTGTAATAGCTGCGCGGATCTTCCGGCTCCACGTTCGTGGGGCAGACGATCACCTCGGCGCCCATGGCCTTGAGAATATCGACTTTCTCCTTGCTTTGCTTGTCCGTGGTCGTGAAGATGCACTTATAGCCCTTGATGATCGCAGCGATGGCGAGGCCCATGCCGGTATTGCCGCTGGTACCTTCGATAATGGTGCCGCCAGGTTTGATCCGGCCTTCCTGCTCGGCCACTTCCAGCATTTTCAGGGCCATGCGGTCCTTGATGGAGTTGCCGGGATTGCCATACTCGATCTTGGCATAGACCGGGCAGGGCAGGTCCGCCACGACACGGTTCAGGCGCACGAGGGGGGTATCGCCGATAGTTCCGAGGATATTTTCGAAGACGCGATGCATAGGGATTGTTCAGGGCCGGATTTGCCGGCCAGCCGCGGCGCGAAGGTACGGCAGCCTTGGAGACCGGCTCATACCCTCCCATCCCGGATGCTCTCATTCCTTCACAAACCGTAATAGTTCCCTGCATCGGTGCGCAGCACGAGGCTGTGATAAAGGCCGCAGGCCACGGCGATCCAGGCGGTGCCGGTATCGATCCGCACCTGGCTGTAGCGATTGCTCGTACTGCCGTCTCCAAGCTGCCCGTATGTATTGTTGCCCGCGGCCCAGCGCGTGCCGTCGCGGATGGAAAACCGCTGCCCCGCTTCGCCGCTGCCGCCCATACGCTGGTAATAGTTACGGTAGATCAGGGCCGACCGGCTTCGCGAGCGGCTTACCTGGGCCTGCAGCGACAGCAGGCCGGAAGCCGCCACGAGAAGACAGACAAGTAACAGGAGCTTCCCGCCTAAGAAGCAGGTCCGGGACAGACATATAGAAAAACGCCCGAGGCAATCAACAAATCAGTACAGACAAAATTAAATGTTTCATAATAGGGAAGAACGCATCAATCCCTGCCGGCGCGTGATGAACGGCCGCCCCAGGGCCGGGGCGCGGCCTGTGCAGCAAAGCATGTGCCGGAATTCCCTGACCCGCCGGATCGGGATCTTCAATTCCGGGTCCCGTTCAGCTCCTGCAGCTTCTGCATCAGCCTGGCATCGCGGTGGTAGATGTCGGGCAGCAGGCGCAGGCCGGTGCTGTCTTCCGCCGCGGTGATATAGACGATATGCACGGGGATCGGTTCTTCCAGCATGACCCAGCGCGACTTTCGCGTAGCGATGATGGAATCGATCGCACCGGGTGTGTATCTCAGCTTTCCTTCCAGGTTGCCCAGGATATAGGCCGCCAGGCCTTTGGGGTCCTGCAGCCGGATGCATCCGGAGCTGGCCGCACGGTAGCGCTTCCGGAAATCTTCCCGGTGCGGGGTGTCGTGCAGGTAGATGTCCCAGCTATTGGGAAGATTGAACTTCACTTCGCCCAGGGCATTGCGCTCCCCGGGCGGTTGCCGGTAGATGAACTTCCTATAATTATCTCCGGTAACGACGGCGGCATCCACCGGCTTCCCTTTGCGGTCGAAAACGTGGAGTCCCTTGCGATGCAGATAGCCGGCTCCCCGGGTGCTGAGGCCCGGCAGAACATCTTTTTTCAGGATGGTCGGCGGCACCGACCAGGCCGGGGAAAATACGATATTGGTCATGCGCGCGCCGAGCACGGGCGTCTGCCGCGACGGTCTTCCCACGACGACGCGCATGCGCAGCGCTTCCCGGCCTTCGTCGTTTAGCCCCAGTTCCATCAGGGGAATATCCACGCGCACATGCCGGTCTTCCAGCTGCTGCGGCAGCCAGCGCAGGCGTTCCATATTTGCCGCCAGCCTGAGCGCCAGTGTATCCGCAGGCTGCCGCAGGCTCCGCCATGTGACCGAATCCAGCTTATTGCTCGGCGGCAGGCCATATGCATACTGGTAGGCTTTCAGCAGGGAATCGCCGGGGATATTCTGCAATGCCCCGGGCAGGAGACGCCGGGCAAGCATCCGCGCCTGGCTGTCGGCTCCCAGCCGCAGGGACAGCCTGGCGTCGTTATAGGCCGTGTCCCCGGCAAGCTGCAGCAGCTCGCCGTATCGCCCGCGCAATAGGCCGTAAAGCGGGATCCGGCTGCGGAACCGGTCCAGGTCCGGAGCTTCGCCGCGGCTGAACCAGTCCTCCAATACACCGGCGGCGGCCCAGCTGCTGTCGTTCTCGTGAAACCAGAGGCTGTCTGCCCGGCGGGGGCGCAGCATACCGAAGTGCAGATCGGCCGCGGCTTCCAGCCAGGCCAGTGTAAGCGAGGTATCGAAGCGCAGCAGCTCGTCCGCCCCGCTTTCCGGGCGAAGCGCCGCAAGCTGGTTGCGCAGGGCCGCCGCGCCGTAACGATGCACCGGTATCCCGTCGAAACGCAGGCTGTCGAAGCCGTCGATAGTCTGCCTGGCAGCGTCGGCGATACCAGCTTCGGTCAGCCAGAGAGGCTGATAATCGCAGCGCTGGTAGACCAGGCGCATTACCTGGCGCAGTTCCCGGGAACCCGAGCGCCGGAAGAGGCTGTCGGCCGTATCGACCGGCGGCAGGCAGGCCCGGAGACGCCCGGAGACGCCGGAGATATCGAAGGTCCCCTCCTGTTTCATTACAGGCACGGCGGTACGCCGGGGACCGGAACCTTCATTCCGGCAGGAGAAAAGCAGAATCAGGGCGCCGGCCAGGAGAAAAGGCAGGCACCCACGGTATGTAATCATAGGGGTCTATAGCGAAAACGCGTTCAAAGATCGCGCCCAAGGCCCGATCATCAGAAGCCCAGCTCGACAGCCGGGTCCCAGAGCCGCTTCGCAAAATCCCGGACCTGGCTGTCTTCAACCGCTACTCCTTCGGCGCGCAGCAGATCGGCCATTTCATCGCCGGGACCGAAATGCGCCTTGCCGCTGAGCAGTCCGTTGCGGTTCACGACCCGGTGCGCCGGCACTTTCGGCTTGAGCCCGTGGCAATGGTTCATGGCATAGCCCACCATCCGCGCTCCGCTGCGCATACCGATGGCTGCGGCGATATGACCGTAGGTCGTCACACGGCCCTTGGGTACCTTGCGCACGATGGCGTAGATCGCGTCGTACAAGTCCCGGTTCTCATTGGCTGGCATCTTCGTTACGTTTTTTTTCACGGCCGTCGAGCAGCAGACTCCTCCGCGGCTCGGGAACGGATTCGTAGTCGTAGGGGCAATTCAGGCAGCCGTTGCCGCAGCAGAATCCCCGGCGTTCCAGGTATGCCGCGGTAAAGACCAGGCGTCCGTCCGGGAGGATATAATAATCCTCATGCTCTTTCAGCGACATCGCCGGCTTCAGGCTTGGTTTTCTTCTCCGGAACGACGATCGGATGTTCCGGCAAAGTAAACTCGATATAATATATGGTGCGGCCGTCGGCCAGGTGCAGCCCTTCGTAGTGCGTCCGTATAGCCAGCGGTCCCGTGGCCAGGCCCTTGCCGTAGATGTCGGCGATGTCTGCGACGACATGGCATCCCTGCTCGGCGATCACTTCCCGGGTGAAATTGTAAAGCTCGGGGGAATCGGTCTTGAGCTTGACGCTGCCGCCCGGCTTGAGCACCTGCTGGTAAAGCTTCAGGAAGCGCGGATGCGTCAGGCGGTTCTTGGCCTTGCCGTCCCGCAGGAAAGGATCGGGGAAGATGATCCAGATATCGTTCACCTCCTGCGAGGCGAAGTACGAGGTAAGCTGCCCGATCTGGATGCGCAGGAACCCTACGTTGCTCAATCCTTCCTCCAGCGCCCGCTTCGCGCCGATATAGATCCGGTTGCCCTTTATATCGACACCGATGAAATTCCGGTCCGGGTTTTCGCGGCCGAGCGCAACACTGTATTCGCCCTTGCCGCAGGCCAGCTCCAGTGTAATAGGATTGTTGTTTTTAAAGAACTTGTGCCATGCCCCGGTCATCCCTTCCGGGTATTGCAGTACATTGGCAAAGCGTTCGATGGCAGCGAAGCGGATGAGTTTTTTCTGGCCCATGACAATAGAGCCGGCAAAGATACCGCAGCCGGCCGCGCCACGCCGCATTCCGCCTATGAAGCGATCCTTTACGTTTATTCTTTTGTTGATTGCGATGACGCTGCTGACCACGTCGTACAGCAGGGGTCCTTTTTTCGGCGGCACGGGCAACCGGACAGGGAGCGCGGGCTCCAGGGCTGGCTGCGACGGCCCGATCTGCCATGCGTCGAACGGGGGCAGCTCCAGCCTCAGCATCTCCCTGCTGCAAAATGGCGTACCGGTCTCCAGCTATATCCCAGGCGCCTTTTACCAGATTCGCCTGACGCTCCCGGTTTCCGTACCCTATCTCCGCAATTTCGGCTTCCAGGCTTCTGTGGTCAAGGCGGCCGACGGGGTGACGCAGGCCGGGTTCCTGACCACCGGCGGCCGCAGCGATATCTCCGTGTACCAGGACGTGCTCGTGCAGCTCGTAGAACACAACCGCTATATCGCAGGCACGGCGATACCGCCGGGCGGGACCTTCCTCGACACCGTCTCGTTCGGATGGCAGGCCCCGGCGGCCGGCTTCGGATCGGTGCGGGTATACGCCGTGGTCAACGCCGTGGATTCCAGCGGCAGTCCGTCCGGGGACCAGCCCCGGGCCGGCTTCCAGGATTTCCGGGAGCAGAACGCGAACGGTGTCGCCGGAGCTCCGGCCCTGAAACCGCCGCTGCTGGTACCGAACACGCTCAGCACCGCAACGGAAGCCCTTGAGCTGCGGGGACTGACGCCGGGAGAACGCCTGAATCTCGCCATCGTCGATATGCAGGGACGGGTCATCCAGCAGAAAAACGACCTTCAGGCAACAGACGGCTCGATACACCTCAGAATAGCCCCGCTGCCGGCTGGCCGGTTCCTGCTGGTGACAGCCCGGCAATCCCAGCTGCGCGCCCTGCCGTTCCAGGTAAAATAATTGTCAGGCAGTATTGCAAGCGGGAAGGCCTCCGTACTTTTCCGGAAATCCTTGTCACAACATGAAACGAAAACTACTCTTA
>JASLDA010000348.1 GCA_030151745.1 Chitinophagaceae bacterium
TTCATCCTCTATACCAGCGGCTCCACGGGCAAGCCCAAGGGGGTGGTGCATACCTGCGGGGGATACATGATCTGGGCGACCTACACCTTCGTGAACGTATTCCAGGCGCGCCAGGACGATGTCCATTTCTGCACCGCGGATATCGGCTGGATCACCGGCCATACCTATATCGTCTACGGCCCGCTCGGCGCCGGAAGCACCACGCTGATATTCGAAGGCATCCCGACCTGGCCGGACGCGGGCCGCTACTGGGACGTCATCGACCGGCACGGCGCATCCATCCTGTACACATCCCCGACGGCGATCCGCAGCCTGATGGGCTTCGGCACCGGCTACCTGCAGGGCAAGAACCTGAGCAGCCTGCGCGTGCTGGGCTCCGTAGGCGAGCCGATCAACGAGGAGGCCTGGCATTGGTTCGACGAGAATATCGGCAAGGGCCGCTGCCCCATCGTGGATACCTGGTGGCAGACGGAAACCGGGGGCGCCATGATGAGCAACCTGGCCGGCGTCACGCCTTCGAAGCCCGGCTTTGCCACCCTCCCCCTGCCCGGGGTGCAGCCGGTGCTCGTAGACGAGAACGGCAAGGAGCTGGAGGGGAACGGCGTAAGCGGGAACCTCTGCATCAAGGCGCCCTGGCCCGCCATCGTCCGCACGACCTGGGGCGATCACGAGCGCTACCGCACAGCCTATTTTGCGACCTATGACAACATGTACTTCACCGGCGATGGCTGCCTGCGCGACGAGGACGGCTTTTACCGCATTACCGGCCGCGTGGACGATGTGCTGAACGTAAGCGGCCACCGCATCGGAACGGCGGAAGTGGAGAACGCGATCAACATGCACGCCGGCGTGGTGGAAAGCGCGGTGGTAGGCTACCCGCACGATATCAAGGGCCAGGGAGTCTATGCCTATGTCGTGCACGACAATACCCACAGCAACGAGAACCTCACCCGGCAGGATATCATGCAGACGGTGGCCCGGATCATCGGGCCGATCGCCAAGCCGGATAAGATCCAATTCGTGAGCGGCCTGCCGAAGACCCGGAGCGGCAAGATCATGCGCCGCATCCTGCGCAAGATCGCGGAGGGCGAGACCTCGAACCTGGGCGATACCACGACCTTGCTGGAGCCGGCAATCGTGGAGGAGATCCTGAAGGGGAAGATTTAGGGCTTGAAGATTTAAGATTGGGGCAGGGTAACAGCCGGGGGCTAGAGCCCCGTCAATGCCTCGTCGATGCGCTGCTCCGCCAGGCCCCGCTCTATGACCAGCGGAGCCGCTGCGCGCTCCTTGCAGTCGACGATGCTGCAGCGCTCGCAGGTAGTGTTTACCGTGACGACCGGAACCGCCGGGTCGTTCACGAAGGGCATGGTCTGCGCCAGCTGCTTGTCCAGGGCCAGGCCGACCGTCACGCTTACGGCGTCGTGGCCGCCTTTCTGCTGCGGCTTGGCGATGCTGATGCAGAGGTAGCGGTCATGCGTCTGCCAGTACTGCTCGATCTGCACGTCGACCAGCGGCTTCCGGTACTTGCCGGTTGCAGACAGGGCGCTGACCTGCCGGATGCTGCGGGCCGCGACCCAGCGCCGGCAATAGTGCTCGCGGAGCATCGTCGCATGGGGATTATGCAGCTGGGCAAGGTGCAGCTCCTTGGTAAGCTGGCAATCGCCCGCGGCCGCGTCATAGGTCATGCGCAGGAAAAACAGCTGGTCGATCCCGAAATGCTTCGGCAGCACATTGGTCAGGCGCTGCAGGAACATTTCCGGGGTAGCGTTGAAGCTGTTGATCATGTCCAGCCAGGCGCCGCCGTTCCAGCGGCTCTGCCGGAAAACCTCGCTGAGCGCCTCCGCCAGCGCATCTTCCGGGATCAGCAGCGACGCGGCGAAATACGATGCCTTGAAATTGTTCAGCACGACATCGAATGAGACCGGCCGGCGCATGATCGTCTCAAAAGGCCGGTCGGTAAGCTCCATCTGCTGGAAGCCGAGCTCCCGGGCTATCAGGAAGGCTTCCTGGGCCGGGGCCAGCTTGTTCAGGAACAGCGCCTTCGATTTCCCCGAGTAGAAGCTGCGCAATCCGGAAAGAACAGGGTTCCCGGCAAGCTTCTTGCGATCCGTACGGATGCCGAAACACTCCAGCAGCAATGCTTCCAGGGATCTCACATCCGTATGGAAGCCGCCTCCCGGGGCCATGGTCCGGAATGCCCCCGCGGCCGATTCCAGCTCTTCGAAATAATTGTTGTGCAGATCCTGGTAAGAACGGAGCGCGGCCGTATAGAAGCTCTCCTTGCTCATCTCGTAGCTCCGGAAGATCTTGATCAGCGTACTGATAAATGCCGTGACCTTATCGGGGGTATTCGCGAACAGCCCGAGCAGGGAAGTTACCGGAATGCCGAAATGCTGCCAGGGCACGATGTTCAGGAAATCGGCGTTCAGCAGCTCGATGACCGGCTGGAGCTTTTTATCGCCGCTCAGCGACACCAGGTAGTCGTAATCGACACCCAGCGCTTTGGCCAGCGCCAGGGTCTTATTGGCCTTCGGGTACTTCTTGCCGTTCTCGATATCGTGCAGGTAAGAGACCGCGAGCCCGGTGACATCGGCCAGCTGCTGATACGACATACCCCGTGCCTGCCGCAAGGAGCGCAGCTTCAGGCCGAATATGAGCCGGACAACTTCAGTCTGGGAAAGCATGGCCGGAAGATAGCGTAGGGAATCGAAAAGACATTTTTAAGCGAATTTTTCACTGCTTAAAAAATATCCCGGCATCGGTGCCGAGCTTACCGGAGCGGCAGCCCGCCTCCCGGGGCTGGAAGCCGGACCGGCGGAGAAAAATAGCCTGCGTTTCCGCCGCGAGTACCCAACCCGGACGAAAGGGATGTAGTCTATACCCCCAGCCGCCTTATGTAAAACCTAACCGGTAAACGGCGTTACGCACGTCATTCCCGGAATATACCTCCTGCATGCCATTCCCGGCCATGCAAAGGCGGTCTATTGCTGTTAGCAGGCACGCCTCACGAACTACCGAATCTATGTCCAAATCCAGAAGATCCGCGGGCCCAAGGGCCTCCGCCCCTGCTCCTGCACGCAAAGGCGGTTCCCGGCCTGTGGGAAGCCCCGGTCCGGAAGCTCTCCCGGGCGACCTGAGGCAACTGTATCTCGTATCCTTCATCGAAGGCGGGGTCGTTATGGTCACCGAGCTGTCGGGGGCCAAGCTCCTGGGTCCTTTCTTCGGGGCTTCGCTCTACAGCTGGGCCGCTACGCTTTCCATCACGCTGCTGGCGCTGATGTCCGGCTATTACACCGGCGGCTATGCCACCACCAGGCCCGGCCTGCGCAGCGTCGGCGCCATTCTCTGGATTTTCATGCTGAGCGGGCTCATGGTGCTGATGATGCCTTTCACCGGTTACCTGATGATGCGCGCGACGCTGTCGCTGCCCTTCTTCGCCGGCCTGATCGGCTCGGAGCTGTTCTTCCTTTTCCCGCCCATCTTCCTGATGGGGATGATCAGCCCTATGATCATTTCGCAGATAACCCGGGATGCTGCCGGCAGCGGGCGCTCGGCCGGCAATATCTACGCGATCTCGACCTGCGGGGGCATACTCTTCACCCTGGTCTTCGGCTTCGCGGTGATTCCCGTTTTCGGCATCACGGTCCCCCTGCGCATACTGGGGCTGGCCGTCGCGTTCTTCGCCCTGGTACTGCTGGCCCGGCATCGGCTGAAACGGGGGAATGCCTACCTGGTCGCCGGGCTGCTGCTCTTCTGCGCGCTGCTCTCCTTCGGGCAGACCAAGGCGAAGCTCTTTCCCAAAGCCGAAGGCATCACGCTCCTGGAACAATCGGAAGGACTGCTGGGCGAGCTGGAGGTGATAGACAAAGTGATGCGGGGCTCTCAGGGAACGCGCTTCCTGTCGCGGCTGCTCACTACGGGCAATGTACCGCAGGACAATGTCTTTGTCGACTCGCTGCAGTACAGCCTTATGTTCTACGTGAACTTTACCGATCAGCTGCTTCACTATATCCCCGGGAAGGACTCTGCGGTCATAATCGGGCTCGGGACCGGGAGCCTGTACGAGGTACTGCGGAACCAGGGCGTGCATCCCGAGACGGTCGAGATCGATCAGCGGATCTACGACTACGGGGTGAAGTATTTCGGCATGCAGCCGCACGCGGAGCACCATATCACCGACGGGCGATATTTCCTGAATACCACGAAGAAGCGGTACGACCTGATGCTCCTCGATGTGATCATCGGCGAAAACGTGCCGGGACAGCTGATCTCCAGGGAATCTTTCCGGCGCTGCTACGAGCTGCTACGGGACGAAGGGACGCTGATCATCGAGCACGGAGCCGTGCATGACTTCGCCGACAACGCCTTCATCCCCTCCGTGGTGAAAAGCCTGCATGCCGCCGGCTTTCAGGTGCGGATCTTCAACCCGCTGATGTCTCGGAGCATGGGCGACCTGCTGCTGGTCTGCACCAAGCACCAGCCTTTCGATGTGACCGGCAAGACCATCAGCTCGAATCTCCTGCTGCGCGGCGGACCACTGGCCGTTTATGAAGTTCCGCTCGAAAGCTTCGACCTGCCCCATGCAAACATCCTTACGGACGACGTGAACAATGCGGACCTGATGCTCCGGGACCACTATTTCCTTGTTCGCGAAAACATCCGGAAGAACCTGGCCGAAGGAAAACTGTAGGGCGTTTCCAACGGAAGAAATTTATGAACTCATAAGCGGCACCGGCAGGCGAGAAATAAGCGATCCGCTACCTTTGCCACGTGAAGAAGGGTTGCGCCTATATCCTGCTGATCGCCGTGCTGCTGCAGGTAACGCCTGCCGTGCAGCTGCTTAAGATCCCCGTATTGCTGGAGCACTTCTCGGAACATCAGCACCGCAACCCGGGAATCAGCTTCTTCGCTTTTCTTGAAATGCATTACTGGGGGCAGGACCTGCCGGACGACGATACCGACCGGGACATGGAGCTGCCTTTCAAGAAACCTGCCGACCAGTCCTTCCAGATCCAGGGCGCCTGCGTCTGCGCCCCCGATGTGATTCTTACACAACGGATCGACTGGGGAGACAGCCCGGACTACCAGGTGCTCCCCCAATCCATGCTGCCGGCCGCTTTCAAGGGCTCGCTGTTCAAGCCGCCGAGGGCATAGCCCCCTTCCTGATCGTCGTCTGCCGCCGGCCGCGGAGACATAGCCGCATGCGCTCTGCATGCCGGGCTGCCGGCAACATGCTGTTCGCCGGCCGGCTTCCCATATTTCCATTTTACCGACAAGTATTTATTCAATGCTGGATAAAATCATCGGCTTTTCCATCCGGAACAAGCTGATCGTAGGGCTGTTTGTTGCAGCCCTCATCGGCTGGGGCAGCTTTGAGCTCACCCGGCTGCCTATCGACGCCGTCCCGGACATTACCGACAACCAGGTACAGGTGCTCACGGTGTCGCCCTCCCTCGGCGCGCCGGACATCGAGCGGCTCATTACCTTTCCCATCGAGCAGAGCTGCAGCAATGTGCCGGGCCTGAAGCAGATCCGGAGCTTTTCGAGATTCGGCCTGTCCCTGGTGACCATCGTATTCAACGACGAAACGGACCTGTACTGGGCCCGGCAGCAGATCGCCGAGCGCCTGCAGCAGGTACGAAGCGAGATCCTCGCAGGAGCCGGCCAGCCGGAAATGGCGCCGGTTTCTACCGGGCTGGGCGAGATTTACCAGTATGTGGTCCGGCCGAAGGCAGGCTACGAAAGCCGCTACAGCCCGATGGATCTGCGTACGATCCAGGACTGGACAGTACGGCGCCAGCTGCTGGGGACTCCCGGCGTTGCGGAGGTATCCTCCTTCGGCGGCAACCTGAAGCAGTATGAGATCGCTCTGCGTCCCGAACGGCTGCGCTCGATGAACGTCACCATCGCGGAGGTATTCGAGGCGCTGGAACGAAACAATGAAAATGCCGGCGGAGCCTATATCGAGAAGGGCCCGACCGTGCTCTACATCCGCAGCGAAGGCCTCACGGGCTCCATCGGCGACATCGAGAAGATCGTCGTGAAAGTACTCGGCAACGGCATGCCGCTGCTGGTGCGGGACGTGGCGGAAGTTCGCCTGGGCTCGGCAATCCGCTACGGCGCGATGACCTACAACGACAAAGGCGAGGTGGCCGGAGCGGTTGTCATGATGCTAAAAGGCGGGAACTCCTCGGAAGTCGTCAGGCGGGTCAAGGCAAAAGTCGCCGAGATCCAGAAAGACCTGCCGGAGGGCGTGATCATCGAGCCGTTCCTGGACCGGACCAAGATGGTCTCCAACGCC
>JASLDA010000084.1 GCA_030151745.1 Chitinophagaceae bacterium
CCATCTGCTTGATATGCCGCAGCCGTTGGAACCAGGGGTGCGCAATGACCTGCATCACCTCTTCTTCGGGGAAGCGGAGGAACCCGTAGACCGGGTCGTTGATGATCTTTACTTTCAAAACTTACTGATTGGGATCCTGCGGGGATTCGGCGGGCACATTCATCCAGTCTGCATCCGGAATCGGAGCCTGGTCGCGGTTTACGTCAACTTCGTCCTCGTCGCCGCCGTGGGCGCCCCCGCCGCTGTTCAGGCCGGCGCGGTCCATGCTGGCCTCGTCGATGCCCGGATCGCAATCGTCGAAGTTCTCCGGCATCTGGAACTTCAGATCGCTGCGGATATCCAGGGATTTATCGGCTTCGATCTTTTTATAGAACAGGGCCCAGATCGGCAGCGCCGCCGCTGCGCCCTGGCCCAGGGCCTCGCTCTCGAAGTGCAGGAACATATCGTTGGCGCCCACCCAGGCGCCCGCCAGGATCTGCGGCGTATAGCCGATGAACCAGGCGTCGGCCTGCGAGTTGGTGGTACCGGTCTTGCCGGCGACATCGGCCTTGATATTGTAGCGGTACCGGATACGCTTCGCGGTGCCTATATCCACCACGCCCCGCATCATTTTCACCATCTTGAAGGCCGTGTTCGACGAGATGATCTCCTTCTGCTTCATCTCGAAGCTTTTGATGATGATGCCGTTTTTGTCCTCGATGCGGGCGATATAATAAGGCTCGGCGCTCAGGCCCCCGGTCGGGAACATGGTATAGGCATGCAGCATCTCGTACAGCGAGATGCTCGGCACGCCCAGCGCGATCGAAGGATAGGCGGGAATATCGCTGTTGATGCCGGCGCGGTGGGCAAATTCCTGGAAGGCCGAGATGCCCACCTGCTTGATCAGGTACAGCGCCGCGTTGTTGATGGAGAAGGCCAGGGCCCGTTTCATGGTCGTGGAGCCGAACTTGGAGCCGCCGGCATTGTACAGCTTCCCGTTGAAGCTCTGCGCGGCCGTGCTGACGGTTCCGCAGGGCGAAATGCCGTTATCTACCGCGAGGCAATAGAGCAGGGGCTTGATCGTGGATCCCACCTGCCGCTTGGTGGCTTCGTTGACGTGATCGTACTGGAAATAGTCATGGTTGATCCCGCCCACCCAGGCCTTTACTTCGCCGGTGAACGGGTCCATGGCCATGAAGCCGGCCTGCAGGAACATCCGGGTGTACATGATCGAGTCGATCGGCGTCATCACGGTGTCTTTGTAATGATTCTTGTTCCAGGCGAACACCCGCATCTTCACCGGGGTGTTGAAGGCCTTCATGATGTCTTCCTCGCTCAGCTTGTCGTTTTCCTCCTTCATCATCCGGTACCGGTCGCTCTGCCTGATGCTGCTCTTGATGATGTCCTGATGCTTCTTCCAGATGGCGCGGTTGGCATAGCCGGGCTGGGCCATAAACTGCCGCTGCAGGTCGGCCATATGCTGCTCTACGGCATCTTCGGCATAGCGCTGCATCTTCATGTTTATGGTCGTATAGATCTTCAGCCCGTCCTTGTAGATGTTGTAGGGCTCGTCGGTCGCAGGGTTTCTGGTATCCTTCAGCAGCTCCTTGACTTTCTTCTCCAGCACCTGCCGGAAATAGGGCGCCGTACCCTCGTGGTAGTCGAGCTTGTGATAATCCAGCTCCAGCGGCCGGGTCTTGTACGTTTCGCCTTCCCGCGCGGAAAGCTTGTTGTATTTGACCATCTGGTCGATCACCGTGTTGCGGCGCGCCAGGGAGGCCTTTGCATGGGAGCGGGGATTATAGATGGTATTGCCCTTGAGCGTCCCGATCAGTACGGCGGCTTCGTCGACGCTCAGCTTATCCGGCGTTTTATTGAAGAAGGTCATCGAGGCATTTTTAATGCCGTAGATATTATCCGGGAAGGGGACCGTATTCAGGTACAGGGTGATGATCTCGTTCTTCGTCAGGTTTCGCTCGAGCTTAACGGCCAGTACCCATTCCTTCAGCTTCTGAAAGGCGCGGAGCAGCTTGTTGCGGGCCCGGTCGCCGTTGAACAGGTTGAAGGCAAGCTGCTGGGTGATCGTGCTGCCGCCGCCCTGGCGGCCGAACAGCAGCACGGCCCGCAGCACCGCCCGGCCGTCGATGCCGGAATGCTCCTCGAAGCGCTCGTCTTCCGTCGCGATCAAGGCGTTGAAGACGTTCGGGCTGATCTCCGAGTACTTGCTGTTGGAGCGGTCCTGCACATAATAGCGGCCCATGACGGTGCCGTCCGAAGCGAGAACTTCGGACGAAAGGGCGCTGCTCGGATTTTCAAGCTCGGTGATGCTGGGCATGTTTCCCCACCAGTTCCACCAGAACCCGGCTATAAGAATCATAAACGATCCCAGTACCGTCAGAAAGCCGATCCAGAGAATGCGCACGGATTTTTTCATACAAATTGCTTGGTAAAGCGAGGCAAATTTACTTATTCGGCAGGGAGGATTCAGGAAGCCTCAGTGTCCTGGGGCTGAACAAAGAAGCCGAGGGCCCGCAGGGGATTCAGGAAGCGCCCGATGCGCCTGCCGGCGGGGATCTTCCCTCGCACGGCGGCGAAGAGGACCCCGGGATACATACGTACCTGCTCCCGTTCCCGCTCGCTCAGCTCCTGCCCGGCGTACTTTGCTTTTAGATATGTCGTAATGAATCCGGTATAGCCTGCCCCGAGCTCCGGATCTACAGCCTCCCTTGCATACTGCATCGGCGTACGGCTGCCGCGGAAGTAGCCCAGTTGGTGCAGGTAGAAGCCGCTCAGGCGGTAGACCCAGTATGCCTGCTGCCGCGGCCTGGCCGCGCTACGGCCGCGGAAGCGGTAGTATGCAAGCAGCAGGCCGGGGAATGCCAGTACCAGGAGCAGGATCGCGGCCAGCATGATGCCGGCGGTGAGCAGCGCGCGCTTCCAGGAAAAGGGTTCGGGTTGCTGCTGCCTGGCCGGGGGCTGTTCCCTGTGTTCCGAAGGCTTGCGCTTCAGGTAGACTTCGTCCACCGGCTCCGGGGCGGGCATGCGGCGCAGCAGCGCCTCGGCGCTTTCCCCGTTGCGGGCGCTGAAGTTCTTGAAAGCCTCGGCATATGACACGGCGGTGATCGAGTCTCCTGGCCGGACGGTGCTCAGCGGGATGTCCACGCTGTCCCGGCGGATAGCCGCTATGTGAACGTCCAGGACGGCTTCTGCGGCACCCGGCTTAAATTCCTTGTCGTGCAGGCTGAAGCGGTGGACCCGGTAGGTGATCGTTTTTGCCGTCGTGTCTATCTTGCTCACCACGCCGTCGGCTGCGAGATATGCCTGGGGCGGTGCCATGGGCGGCGTGCCGTCCGGCTTGGGCGACTGCTGCGCCTCGTCGTTGCCGACCGTGGTATCGAAGTCCAGCCAGCCGTAGCCCGGGAAGTACACTTGCACCCAGGCATGGGCCTGATCGGCATAGTACCAATACCAGCCTTTATTCTTGCCGCCGCTGCGGTCCACCGTCAGGAAGCCCACCGCGATGCGGGAGGGGATGCCCAGCGAGCGCAGCATGAACAGCGTCGCGCCGGCGAAATAGGCGCAGTAGCCCTTGCGGTTCTCGAACAGGAAGTACTGCAGCTTCGAGGCGTTGGGGATATCAGGAATGCCGGGATTGTCCGTGTATTTGAACAGGGGCTGCCCGCCTGCGTCCTTGCTCAGAAACCAGTCGCGGATGGCGATGACCTTATCGACCGGTGTTTTGGCATTTGCCGTTATATCGTGTGCGAGCTTCGAGATGTTGTTGAACTTGGCGTCCCCGGGCATGTACGTGTAGTACTGCATGAACGAGGCCGGCTCGGCCCCGTATCCCGCCGCGCCCCGCAGGATCTCGAAGCGCTTCTCCTGGAAGGCTTTGATCTGCGGATCGTCCGCATTGTAGACGAAATAGGCGCTGTTCAGCTGCGATACGTAGCTCTTGGCCCGGAAGGCGAACTGGAACGAGTCCCGGAAATCTTTTTCCACCGTGATCGGCTGCACGAAGTAGCCGGTATGCGGGGCCAGATACGTAGAGGGGGAGAGCTTGCGGCTGTAGACCTGCACCTCCACGGTCTTTCCGCCCTTTTCCGTGCCGCTGTTCCGGATCACGGAAGAGTCGTATTTCGTGGAGAACAGGCTGACGCGCGTCGGGTCGGGCTCGAACAAGTCGTTCCTGGGGATGACCGAATCGCGCTCGAAGGTCTCCGTGCTGGTGTCGAATTTCGTGTAATAGAAGGCGTTCAGGTAAAGCGGGTTCGGGATGTCCGTGCCTTCGAAGAAGTTGTCGATCCGGGCGCAGAACAGCAGCTCGTTGCTGCGGCCCAGCTGTGAACGGAGCTGCGAGTAGTTCTTCAGGTCGAAATTCCCGTCCTTGTTCTGCTTCAGCATCGAGTTCTCCCCGGCCTTCCCCCCCGAGCCGTAGCTAGCCACCGTTTCGGCGATGTCTTTCCGGAAATAGTAGTAGAGCCCGGTCATCAGCAGGCAGACCAGTAGGGAGAACCCGACGAGCCGGCGGCTGAGGAACCACCAGAACTTCTGACTCTTGTCGTCGTAGCTGTAGATCTGCTCGGAGGTGAAAATGATATAGATGCAATAGAGCAGGGACGGGCCGAAGGCGCTCACCAGGTGCCCGACGGTATCGGTCTGCTGCTTCGCGATCAGGAGGATGGAGCAGATCAGCAGGAAGGCGCTCATGCCGATCGACCAATAGCGGAGGCGTACAAAGCCCCAGCCTATCATCCAGCCGGCCGCCAGGAGCGTGGCAAAGACATAATAGCCGGCCTCCAGCACCGGCTGGTCGAACTCGCCGGTGGCCAGCAGGTCGATGCCCTGGTAGCCGCTCCAGAGGAAAAACAGCAGCGCCAGGAAGGGGATCAGCGCCCGGAAGCGGAAGCTGTGAAATATGGCGCTGCCCACCATTCCTGCACCGAAGTACAGGGTCCATTTCAGCGCGCTGTTCTGCAGCGCCGAGACATATTCGTTGAGCCCCTTCAGCAGGAACCAGGCAAAAAGACCCGTAGGCAGGATCAGGAAAAGGAGCTTCGCCAGTAATTCGTTAACCGGGGCGGCGCGTTCGATTCTCATTCGTATGGCTGGGGAGGATGCAGATAATCCCGCATTTCACAGGGGAGGTGTCAAATGTAGTTATTCGGAGCGCGAAGCGTATAGAAATCAACGTGATTTAACCCTTCTTTACGCCTCTTGGCTGCTATTTGTTAGCGGCTTCCTATTAATCCGAGAACCTGGCCCGCAATTTGCCGGAACGCATAACTTCGTAAGGTTTAAAACATATTCCGTCAATGGTTAAAGACACAATCGTATCCGCTGATGTACAGGCATCAGGTTATGACGACAAAACACAACAAATGTTGCAGCAAATCAAAACTGTTACTGTTATCGGTTCCGGTACAATGGGCAATGGCATTGCTCATGTCTTTGCCCAGGCCGGCTTTTTGGTACATGTCATGGACATCAACCAGGCAGCGCTGGATAAGGCAATGGCCACGATAGGCAAAAACATGGACCGGCAGGTAAGTAAGGGCACGCTCACCGAGGAGGAAAAGGCGGCCTCCCTGGGGCGCATGACCACCTACACGGACATGGCCGAGGCGGTCAAGGACGCCGACCTGGTGGTCGAAGCCGCCACCGAGAACATCGACCTGAAGGTGAAGATCTTCCAGGAGCTGGATAAGCTTGCCCCTGCAAACTGCATCCTGGCATCCAACACATCCTCCATATCCCTGACCCGCATCGCGTCCTTCACCAAGCGTCCGTCGCTGGTCATCGGCATGCACTTCATGAACCCTGTGCCGGTAATGAAGCTCGTTGAGATCATCAACGGCTACGCTACCGATACCAAGGTCACCGAAGTGATCTCGAACCTCTCCAAGTTCATGGGCAAGGTTCCCTGCGTGGTGAACGACTATCCGGGCTTTATTTCTAACCGTATCCTCATGCCGCTGATCAACGAAGCCATCCTCTCCCTGCAGGAAGGCGTGGCCGGCGTCGAAGAGATCGATACGATCATGAAGCTCGGGATGGCGCACCCGATGGGCCCGCTCCAGCTTGCCGACTTCATCGGCCTGGATACCTGCTACAGCATAATGAATGTGCTGCACATGGGCTTCGGCAATCAGAAGTATGCCCCGGCAACCCTGCTTGCCAATATGGTGCAGGCTGGCTATCTCGGCGTCAAGAGCGGCGAGGGCTTCTACAAGTACACGCCCGGCAGCAAGGACCTCGCCGTCAGCGAGCGTTTCAACCGCCGTTAATTAGAATTCAGGAAAATCGAAAAGAGCGGCTGTCCGGAAAGGCAGCCGCTCTTTTTATTGGACGTACTCGGAGATGGTCAGA
>JASLDA010000387.1 GCA_030151745.1 Chitinophagaceae bacterium
CGAGGCCCTGCTGCTGCAGGGCACCGGCATCGTCGTCCTGTTCATCATCATAACACTGCTGTTCGGCATCATATACAAGGTGCTGCCGGACGCCCGCATTCACTGGCGCGATGCGCTGGTCGGCTCCTCCTTTACCGGCGTGCTTTTCCTGATCGGCAAATTCCTGATCGGCTATTATATGGCGACCTCCAAGCCCGGGAATACGTACGGAGCCGCGGCCTCCCTTATCATCGTCCTGCTCTGGGTATATTATTCCGGCATCATCCTCTATTTCGGCGCTGAATTCACGAAAGTCTGGGCGCTGAACCGCGGAGAAGGCATACGGCCGAACGCGACGGCGGTCTTCATCCTCAAGCGCGATGCCAAGGAGCTTCCGAACAAACGCGAGATTCCCCCTGCAAAAAACGCGGTTCCCGTAGAGCGCCACGATACCGTCATCGGC
Organism: Chitinophagaceae bacterium; assembly: GCA_030151745.1. Lineage (GTDB taxonomy): Bacteria > Bacteroidota > Bacteroidia > Chitinophagales > Chitinophagaceae > UBA1952. The sequence goes on from JASLDA010000387.1 coordinate 443, forward strand.
GCGAAAGGAAGCGAAGAAGCGCTGCGGGAGCCAGAAGGCGAAGCGCCAGCATCATAATACCGGCAAGCCCGCAGAGCAGCAGCACCTTCACCCCCCAGGCCCCCGTCCAGTAGTGCTGCAGCCCCCAGCCTGCGCAGACCAGCAGCGCCGCATACAGCAGCAAGGCCCCGGCCCAGCGGAACGAGATCCGTATCCGGTTCATCCGCAGCGCGGCCAGGACGGAGCAGGACGCGATAGCCCACTGCGTGATACAGGCCGTCTGCGCCGCGCCCAGGGCGCCGTACCGCGGGATCATGTACAGATTGCACCCGATGTTCAGCGCTACGGCGCCCGCGGCCAGGATATTCAGCAGTCGGAGCGCCCCGTTCGCCGTCAGCAACGTGGAATAGACATACATCAGGCTATAGGCCGGCAGGCAGCTCATCACCCAGCCGAAGACCCGGGCATCGTAGGGTCCGGACGCATGATACAGGAGCCGCATGATCTCGGGGCCGCAGCACCATGAAATCACGGTCCCCAGCAATGCCGCCGGGAACAGCAGGTTAGTGCTGAACCGCGTGATATCGCCGATATCCTGGCGCTCGCCGAGCATGCGGCCGTATAGCGGAAGCAGGATGCCGGCGAAGAGAATGGCGAACATATTGCAGACATCGAGCTGGCGGTAGGCGGAGGCATAGATACCGGCCTCGTCCTTGGATGCCAATCGCTCCACGAGCGTGCTGTCCGAGCGCATATATACGCTCATCAGGAAGATCAGCAAGGCATAGGGAGCCGCGGCCCGGAGCGTATCCCAAAGCTGGCCGAGATGGAAGGACACCCGCAGCGGCAGCCCGGTAATGTGGCGCAGGACAAGGAAACCCAGCGCAACGGCGACCGCGTAGCAGGCTACCTGGCTCCAGATGAACCAGCTTATCCGGAACTGCGCGGCAGTCGCCGGCAGGAACAGCAGCGTCCCGCAGACCAGGACCATCAGCAGCCGGTCGGCCACGCTCAGCAGCCCGTCTAAGCGGAAGCGCTGGAAAGCCGCGACATTGCTGCGCATGAAAAGCAGGAGGATGGTAAGCGTCTGGATCAGCAGCGTACCGCAGAGCAGGCCGAGCTCGGCGGGGCTGTAGCCGGCAGCCCAGCCGACGGCAAGCACGACGGCAGCATAGAGCAGCATCAGGACGAGCCGCAATCCAAGCATGACCGGGAATTGCCGCCCGAAGCTGTCGGGATCCCGGGAGATGCTGCGGCTGGTGAAGCTGTTCAGGCCGAAATCCAGCACGAACTGCATGATAATGGCCATATTCAGCAGCGCCTGGTAGGTCCCGTAGGCCGCGTGCCCGACCCTGTTCTGCACGGTGCGGTCGATTACGAAAATCCAGACCGGCTTCACCAGCACATTGATGCCGATGACAAAAAGCAGGTTTTTAGCGAGGAAGCGGCGCAAGGGATCGGAAGAAGAATGCCGCAAAGGTCGCAGCTGCCGGGCATTGTTGGGGGATCGCCAAAGAATGATCGAAAAGCTCCGCGTCGGATGTTCGTTTTTTCTCATCTTCATCTGACGGGCGGGTGACAATCGCCGAGGCTGCGTCCCCGCATACAAGCCTCCGACGATTCTGCAACCATCTTCAACCTCGTATCTTCGCGCCCGCATGCGCATCGCCGTCAATACCCGATTGTTGCTGAAAGGCCGCCTCGAAGGCATCGGCTGGTATACGAAGCAGATGCTCGAGCGCGTTGTCAAAAATCACCCGGAACACGAGTTCATCTTCTTCTTCGACCGGCCTTACGATCCTTCGTTCGTGTTTGCCCCGAATGTGAAGCCGGTGGTCGTGCATCCCCAGGCCCGGCACGCCGTGCTGTTTTATCTCTGGTTCGAATGGAGCATTCCCTTTCTGCTCCGGAAATATAAAGCGGACCTGTTCCTTTCACCGGACGGGCTTTGTTCCCTGAGCACCAAAGTCCCGACCTGCCTGGTCATCCATGACCTGGCCTTCGAGCATTACCCCCAGCATCTTAAGCTGAGCCATCGCTGGTACCTGCAGCATTTCTCGCCGAAGTTTGCCCGGAAAGCCAAGCGCATTGTCACGGTCAGCGAATATTCGAAGCAGGATATCGCCCAGCGCTACCGGATCAGGCCGGACCGGATCGACGTAACCTATAACGGTGCCAACCCGGCGTACCGGCCCCTGAGCTGGGAAGAGCGCGAGGCGGTGAAGGCCTCGTTCACGCAGGGGCATGAGTATTTCGTGTTTGCGGGGGCGCTGCACCCGCGCAAGAACGTCGTAGCGCTGCTGCAGGCCTTCATCAAATTCAAGCGCCGGCAGCGCAGCCCGATCAAGCTCGTGATCGTGGGACGAATGGCCTGGAAGTTCGAGGAGCTGGTGAAGCTCCGGGAGACGATGCCCTTTAAGGAAGACGTCATCTGGGCCGGGTATATGGATGTCGATCAGCTATCGCGCGTCATCGGCGGGGCCTATGCCCTCATCTACCCCTCACTGTTCGAAGGCTTCGGCATCCCGATCCTGGAAGCGCTGAAATGCGGAGTGCCCGCAGTCGTAAGCAATACCTCCTCTATGCCGGAAGTGGCCG
>JASLDA010000413.1 GCA_030151745.1 Chitinophagaceae bacterium
TTCGGCGGCCTGAGCTATCTCGTCCCTTCCGGAGGGATACCCGGAGGCATCACGCCGACCTGGACCGGGGTTTTCACCACGAATGCCTCCAGCGCCATATCGCTGCACTGGCAATGGGCCGCGGCGGTGTACACCAGCTTCTCGACCAATTATAACAGCCTTGGCGTCGAGCTGCTTCATACAACCCCGCATGCCGGCGATCCGGTCAACTATAGATCTTACGTCACAGGAGGCGCGCGTGGCGGCGGCGGCTCCAACTATACTGGTTCATTTTCCTCGACTGCCAGCACCACAGCTTCGATAGGAACCGCGCTGCCCGTTCAGCTGTCGTCCTTTACCGCGATGCCGCAGGAGGACAAGGTCAATGTAAACTGGACCGTAGCCGGCAAGGAAGAAAACACAGTCTATACCATACAACGCAGCAAGGACGGGGATTACTGGCAAGACCTGGACATCGTGAACGGAAGCGAAGCCAGGGATTACCGGTATACCGATTCCCACCCGATGGCGGCAACATCCTTTTACCGCCTGAAGATAGACGAATCGAACGGCAGGCCCGCATTCAGCCCGATAGCCAGGGTAACAGTACAGGGAGCCGGCCAATCCGGCGCTTCGATATACCCCAATCCCGCCCATGGAGCATTTTCAATCGCCTTGGGCAGCGTTCCCTCTAGCCCCGCAAAGGTTGATATCTATTCTGTAGACGGAGCATTGAAGCAATCGATGCTTATCGAAGGAACGAGCATCGCCACCTGCCCGACAAGTTCGCTCTCCCCGGGCCTGTACTCGGTACGGATCTACGCCGAAGGGGAGCTGCAGCTGAAGACGATCGTAGTCTACTAGCAGCAGGCGGAGAATCAATCTCCGGAAAAGCAGCCCGTCCAGAAGAAAAGCCCCGGCAGCACAAAGCGCCGGGGCTTTTCTTCTGGATCATGCCTTCCAAGCATCAGTTATTTTCAGCCGGGATCCGCTTCGAGGTAACCGAACAGAGCAGGCAGGTCGGGAGCTGCGATATTCATAGAGCGCCGATCGTCTCCGACGGCGTCTGCACTTCAACATCAGTCGCGGTCACCTGAGGTTTGGCGCTGCTCTGCCGGCTTCCTGCACCGGCTTGCCTTGCTCGCCGCAAGGTCGCCAAGAGAATTAAACCGGCCGGACATTGTCTATACTGAACCGGATCTTTGAAAGCTGCAGGCCAAGGATATATATCAGGCCCGGATAGAGATGCGCCAGCAGCCGGTCCGCGGAAGTATTGATATGCCAGCCCAGGTTATGCGGACTTACAAGATAGATCGCCGCATACCCGGCCCAGATGAATACCAGCATCGGCAAATAAGGGCTTGGCCTGGCCTTGATCAACAGCCACGCCAGCCCGCATGAAACAAGCAGCCAGGGCAGGGCCGGATAGTACAGGCGGATCTGCTCGCGCGGCAGATTCCAGATATCCGCGTACCGGCCGGCATCCGTAAGCTTGGATCTTAGATCCCGGGCTGCGCCGCTTACGATATCGTTCGCCGGCGCTACAGCCAGCTTAAAGGCGATCCATGCGGCGAGCGGCACGACCAATCCGGCCGCAAGATATCTGCGCGCGATCCCGCTGCGGACCAGCCTGCCCGCGGAGAAGAGCAAGAAGCCCGCTGCGATCAATATGCCTTCGTTCTTCATCCAGATCCCGCACCCAAGCGCCAAACCGGCCGTGAGCCAGTACTTGTCATTCTTCGTTTCATAAGCGGCGTTGCCGGATACGATCGCAAGCAGGAGGAAGAGCGCGATCCAGGTATCCGCGGTCTGCGCAGCGCCGAGCTCCAGGAAATGCTGTTGCTGCGCAAGAAAGAAAAGCGCCAGCCCCGCGATAACGGCATTCCGCGGGAACAGCTCCAGGAACACCACGCTGCAGCACAGCAGCAGAGCGAGGATATTCCAGAGGAAGGGAACGACCGCCGGCTGCATCCGGAGCCAGCTCCAGCTGAAAGCATTGAGCAAGGGCAGGAACGGCGGATAGTCGCTATGAGCCACGGGACAGGTAAACGGCGTCCCGAACGTATCCCCGCCGAACGCCAGGCTCCATAGCCCGGGCCTTGTCAGGTAATTTGCGCGCGGGTTCCAGAACCACCAGGCATCCCAGTGCCCATGCTTGCCCGTCCCGGCCAGGGCGCCGTCGAGAACAAGCAACAGTCCCAGGAGCAGCATGATGCAGGCGACCCGGGAGCCGCGGCGGCTGTCCGGCATATCTTCAGCCGGAAGATGCAGCCGCCGGAAGCACAGCCAGGCGCCGCACAGCGCCGGAAGGACCGACCAGAAATAAGGGATGCCGACGACCAGGCATAGACCGTAGCCCAGGCTGCAGGACAGAAGCCAGGCGCAAAATGAAACGACGAGTGCAGTGCTTCTGGTCACGCTTTACGACAGCTTAGGTATATAAGATAATGTTCGCTCGCTGCCGAATCCAGGATAAGCCGGGCAGACCGCAGCGAATCCCAGGCCGGCAAGTTACCGTGACCGGCTGCCAGGATGAAAATCGTCGTGTCCAGGGCCAGGGTCTGGGGCACGGCAGGCACCGGGATAAGCGCGTTGGCGGCAAACCCGGGCGTCTCCGCCTCTCCCGTCAGGCTGTAGACCCCGGTGAAGCTATTATCCGCCAGGCGGCTGCGCATCCCTGAAAGCGCGTAGCCGAGCTCGTCCAGGCGATCACCGCCGTTACGGAACCGGCCATAGAAGGAGATGGCGGCGGCGACTACCGCCAATGCTATGATTGCAATAAACTGTCTGGGGCGAAGTGCCATAATGAAGCGATGTCCGCACCGAATATACCATACCCAAAGAAAAAGGCCGCTCGGAAGAACGGCCTCAAATACAAGGTGCGCGTGGAGGGACTCGAACCCCCATGCCTCGCGGCGCCAGATCCTAAGTCTGGTACGTCTACCAATTTCGCCACACGCGCAAAGACGGCGAAGGTAAGGCTTGTTGGAGAATGGAGCCGCCCCGTGTTCCCTGGCACTCTCCGGTCTCGGCGGCGGATCCGATCCAAGGATTCTCATACCCGGACCAAAGGCAGTTTCCCCACACAATTGACCAATTGACTAATTGGCTAATTGACTAATTCTCTCCCCGTAACTTTGCGCCTTATGCAGTCTTTACTGGAGCAAATTGCGGCGTACGAGCCGGAAATCAAGGCCTTTGAGCCGGCTAGCGCGGCAGACCTGGAATCTTACCGCATCCGCTTCCTCGGCACTAAAGGCATTGTCAAATCGCTCTTCGGTGAAATGAAGAACGTTCCCGGCGAACAGAAAAAGGAAGCGGGACAGGTTCTCAATGCCTTCAAGCAGCTGGCCGAGGACAGGTTCGAGGCATTCCGGCATCTCCAGGACGGGGGCAGCGCCGCCCAGGCCGCGGACTTCAGCATGCCGGGCCCGGAATTACCTCTCGGCACCCGCCACCCCCTGCGCAGCATGGAAAACCGCATCGTCGGCATTTTCGAAAAGATCGGGTTCTCCGAGGCTACCGGCCCCGAGATCGAAGACGACTGGCACAACTTCAGCTCCCTGAACATGCCCGCCGATCATACGGCCCGGGATATGCAGGATACATTTTACGTCAGCCAGAACCCCGACTGGGTGCTGCGGACGCATACATCCTCGGTGCAGGCACGCATCCTGGAACAAGGCCAGCTGCCGGTGCGCGTCATCTGCCCCGGCCGCGTGTACCGCAACGAAACCATCTCGGCCCGCGCCCATTGCTTCTTCCACCAGGTCGAGGGCCTTTACGTCGACAAGAACGTTTCCTTCGCCGATCTGAAACAGACGCTGTACTATTTCGTGACGGAAATGTTCGGCCCCGACACCAAGCTGCGTTTCCGCCCCTCTTACTTCCCTTTCACCGAGCCCTCCGCGGAAATGGACATCTCCTGCACGGTCTGCGGCGGCAAGGGCTGCAGCCTTTGCAAGCATACCGGCTGGGTGGAAATCCTCGGCTGCGGCATGGTGCATCCCAATATGCTGCGCAACTTCGGCATCGATCCGGACGTATATAGCGGCTATGCATTCGGCATGGGCGTGGAGCGCATCACCCAGCTCAGGTACCGCGTCAACGACCTCCGGCTTTATTCACAAAACGACGTCCGTTTCCTCCGCCAATTCGAAAGCGTCACCTGAGCTCGCCTGCATCAGGTTCTGCATTTTGAATATTGAATTCCCCATTCGATGATCCTCGTCACCGGCGCCAACGGCTTTCTGGGCTCGCACCTGCTGCGGGCGCTTTCGGGCAGCGGGCGGGCGGTCCGGGCCCTGTACCATCGCAGGGAGCCCTCGGCCGAGATGCGCGCCTGGCCCGGCGTCTCCTGGGAGCAGGCGGACCTGCTTGATATTTTCCGGGCCGACGAGGTAATGGAGGGCATCAGCGAGGTCTATCACTGCGCTGCGATCGTATCTTTCAACCCCGCGCGCCGTGCGGAGATGATCCATGCCAATACCACCGGCACGGCCCATATCGTGGATGCCGCCCTGCAGGCCGGGGTCCGCAAGCTGGTGCATATTTCCTCGGTGGCGGCGCTGGGCCGGGACGGCAGTAAAAAAATCATCGACGAGGAAGCGCAGTGGGAAGAAAGCACGCTCAACAGCGGCTACGGCCACAGCAAATACGCCGCCGAAATGGAGGTCTGGCGCGGCATAGGCGAAGGGCTGGACGCAGCGATCCTGAACCCCGGCATCATACTCGGCGCCCCGCTGCAAGCGAAGGGCTGGAACGAAGGCTCGGCGAAGATGATGCAGACGGCCGCAACGGAGTTCCCCTTCTACACCGGCGGTTGCAACGCATTCGTGGATGTCCGCGACGTCGTCGAGGCAGCCATCCGGCTGATGGGATCGGATATCAGCGCAGAGCGTTTCATTCTCAGCGCCGGCAATATCCCGTTCCGCGAGGTATTCAACGAAATGGCCGGCGCCCTGGGGAAACGTCCGCCGGGACGCCGCGCAGGCCCCCTGGCCACGGGGCTGGTCTGGCGCTGGGAAGCGCTGAAGGCGCGCTTTACGGGCAAATCCCCCCTGATCACGAAAGAGACGGCCCGCAACGCGCAGACACAGTGCTTCTACAATAACGAAAAGCTGCTCAAGGCCCTGCCCGGCTTCAGCTACACGCCGATCTCCCGGAGCATCGGGGATATGGCGGCCGTTTTCCGGAAGGATCACCCGAGCCGCTTCCCGGGGTGAGGGGTTAAAACAGCGACCGTTCGAGGCTTTACGATTCCCGTCGTTTCATGTCGCGGTCCGATGCCGACCGGCCATCGCCGCAGCGAGATCCGTTTGATTTCCACGCAGGGTCCGGCATAATTATTTTCTTGACTTTCGGAAATGTTTTCTTAACCTTGCAGGGCAGTATCCGCCAAGGCCTTTGGCTGCTGCACCGCAATCGCGGATTCCCGTCAGTTTTCAATTCTGATTATTCACTTCATATCTGCTGTCGCATTCATCTGAACTGCGTTTTTCATTTCCTCAGCATTTACAGTCCAATTTTGCGCCTTTTTCCATAAGGCCATGTCTCGCATATCAATATGCCATACGATATTAATCACCTTAACGAGCTGCTTCTCCCCGAACTGGAGGATATCGCACGCGGCCTCGAAATTCCCGCTGCCAGCGGCTTTGACAAGCAGACCCTGATTTATAAGATCATCGACCAGCAAGCCCTGGCCGATTCCCGGAAGTCTTCCAATCCCAGCTCCAAGCCGGAAGCCGGCGCCGGAGAAGAATCCAAGAAGCGCCGCGGCCGCCCGCCCAAGAGCCGCGAGGCCGCAGCTTCCGCCCCCGCCGCGGAAACAGAGGCCGAAACCATTGCGGAGCCTGTAGCTCCGGCCGCGGAAGACAACGCCGAAGCCGCTCCCGCCAAGAAGCGCCGCGGCCGGCCGGCCAAGAGCGCGCAGCCTGCCGCCGCAATAACTCCGGACGAGCAGGTCGCCGAGCAAAGCGCCGAATCGGCTTCCGAATGGGCGGAGGTTTCCCGCAACCAGGAAGCCGGAGCCGTGCAGACGACCCCGGACGCACAAGCCGCTCCCGCCGAAGGCGGACCGGAACAAGCTACCGAAACGAGCTCGCCCACGCAGCCCGCGGCCGAAGCCCCGGCCGGGCAGGCTACCGAAAGCCGCGGCCAGCAAGGCTCCGAGCAGCGCCGCAACTTCAACACCGAAGGCGGGAGCCGCGAGCAGCGCCAGCGCTTCCAGCGTGAAGGCGAACAGCAGCAACGCCAGAACAATAATTCCCAGCAGCGCCAGCAGCAGGAGGGACGTCAGCAGCAAGGTCAGGAAGGACGCCAGCGCTTCCAGCGCGACCGCGCCCAGGGCGAAGGACAGCAACGCCAGGAAGGCGCTCAGCCGGAAGGCCAGAACCGCCAGCAGCGGCAGCAGGACGGAGCCCAGGCACAGGGCGAGGGCCAGCAGCACCAGCGGCAGCAGCGCCAGTACGAGGGCGGCGAAGGCCAGGGCCTCCAGAACCGGCAGCAACGCCAGCAGCAGGACGGCCAGCAGCAAGCCGAAGGCGAGCAGGGCCAGCAGCAGTTCCGCAACGAGCGCCGCCAGCAGCGCGAGGAAAAGCCGAACGCGTTCAACGCCGAATTCGACGGCGTCGTACGCGGCGAAGGCGTGCTGGAGCTGATGCCCGACGGCTACGGCTTCCTGCGCTCGAGCGATTACAACTACCTCAGCTCCCCCGACGACGTCTACGTCTCGCCGCAACAGATCAAGCACTACGGACTGAAGGTCGGCGACTCGGTCATCGGCACCGTCCGCACGCCGAAGGAAGGCGAGAAGTACTTCGCGCTGATGAAGGTCGAAACGATCAACGGACGCACTCCGGACGAGATTCGCGACCGCGTGCCTTTCGACTACCTGACGCCGCTCTTCCCCTACGAGAAGCTGAATCTGGCCACCGGCCGGCCTTCCGAGAGCAACAACTACTCCACCCGCATCGTAGACCTGTTCACGCCGATCGGCAAGGGTCAACGCGGCCTGATCGTGGCCCAGCCCAAGACCGGCAAGACGATGCTGCTGAAGGAAATCGCCAACGCGATCGCCAAGAACCATCCCGAGGTCTACCTGATGGTGGTGCTGATCGACGAACGCCCGGAAGAAGTGACCGATATGCAGCGCAGCGTACGCGCTGAGGTCATCGCCTCCACCTTCGACGAGCCGGCGGACAAGCATGTGAAGGTTTCCGCCATGGCCCTGCAGAAGGCGAAGCGCCTCGTGGAAGTAGGTCATGATGTCGTGATCCTGCTCGACTCCATCACCCGCCTGGCCCGGGCCCACAATACCGTCGCTCCGGCATCCGGCAAGGTGCTGTCCGGCGGTGTGGAAGCAAACGCGATGCAGAAGCCGAAGCAGTTCTTCGGCGCCGCCCGGAAGATCGAGCACGGAGGCTCGCTGACCATCCTGGCGACCGCGCTGATCGATACCGGCTCCAAGATGGACGAGGTGATCTTCGAGGAATTCAAGGGCACCGGCAACATGGAACTGCAGCTCGACCGCAAGCTCGCGAACAAGCGCATCTTCCCGGCCATCGATATCACCACCTCCTCCACGCGTCGCGACGACCTGCTGCTCGACAAGGAAGTCCATAACAAGATGTGGATCCTCCGCAAGCATATCACCGACATGAATACCGACGAGGCCATGAACTTCCTCCTGAAGCAAATGCGCGGCACGAGCTCGAACGAGGAATTCCTGGCAACCATGAACAAGTAGCCGCGATTTTCGGGATTAACGGATATCCAGGAAAAGCAGCACCGAAAGAGGTGCTGCTTTTTTGTTGGAATGTTAACCCTCCTTGGAAAACCCTTCCAACGCCGAAGGCTTCCAACGCGAAGCCTCTGCACGTCCGACCATCCGCGGTTTAACACAGAACTGTCGAATCTTCCCCCTGCTTTTTTCCGTTTGTCATAAAGGCCCAACATTTGTGGTTCACATCAGGCAACAAGCGGCGGGCGGTAAATTCGTACGCCGGGCCTGAGGCATAAGGATCTATCCACCGCTGACTATAACTTTATCGAACCACACGTACACACCATGGCATTAAAACGGGAACAGCCGGCGCGCGCATCCCTTCTCGTCGTCGAGGATGAGGACAGCCTGCGGGAAGCCTTGAAGCTCAACCTCGAGCTCGAGAACTACGAAGTCACCATCGCAACGAACGGGCCGGACGCGCTGAAGGCCGTCAAGAACGAATACTTCGACCTGATCATCCTCGACATCATGCTGCCGGAAATGGACGGGCTCGCCGTCTGCGAGACGATCCGCATGCAGCACAATGCCGTACCCATCCTCTTCCTGTCGGCCCGCAACTCCGGCGCAGACCGCGTCGCGGGCCTGAAGAAGGGCGGCGACGACTACATGACCAAGCCCTTCAACCTGGAGGAGCTGCTCCTGCGCGTCGAAAAGCTGATCGACAAGAACCGAAAGATCCGAGAGCCGCAGTCGGATTCGAATGTATACGAATTCGACGGCTGCCGCATCGACTTCTCCGCCCACGAATGCGTCGACAAGGACGGCAACAAGCAGGAGCTGTCCAAAAAGGAAGCCGCGCTGCTCAAGCTCCTCGTCGAGCATAAGGGCGAGGTAGTCAGCCGCGAGCATATCCTGCAGGTGGTCTGGGGCTACAATGTCTACCCCACGACCCGCACCATCGACAACTTCATCCTGAACTTCCGCAAATACTTCGAACGCGACAGCCGCAACCCGACGCATTTCCACAGCGTTCGGGGGATCGGGTACAAGTTCACGGAATAGGAGGATGCGATCCGCACGGTTAAAAGATCTGCCACCCGCCGAACATACAGAAACGCATCCTTCCGGGGTGCGTTTTTCATTTTCATGACGGTTTGGTCGTCACCGATAGCCGTTTAATCGCGCAAATCCTGGTTCTTTGCGCCTTATGATCTATCGTTCCAAGGCCCCGCTCCGTATCGGTCTGGCAGGCGGGGGTACCGACGTAAGCCCCTACGCAGATCTTTATGGCGGCGCTATCCTGAATGCCACGATAAGCCTTTACGCCTATGCGCACCTGGAGCCGCTTCCGGGAGATACGCTGCACTTCGAGGCCCGCGACCGGGCCGAGCAGCTGAGCCTCCGCTGGGCCCCGCAGCTGCCCGGCGGCGAGCACCTCGCCCTGGCGACCGGTGTCTACAACCGCCTGGTCCGGGAATACGGCGCGATGCCTTCCGCGTTCCGCCTCACGACTTTCGTCGACGCCCCCGCCGGCTCCGGCCTCGGCACCTCCTCGACGCTGGTCGTCGCCATCATCGGCGCTTTCGCGGAATGGCTGGGCCTGCCGCTGGGCGAGTACGACATCGCCCACCTGGCCTATGAGATCGAACGCGAAGACCTGCAGATGGCGGGCGGGCGCCAGGATCAGTATGCAGCGACCTTCGGGGGGGTCAACTACAT
>JASLDA010000423.1 GCA_030151745.1 Chitinophagaceae bacterium
CGGGTTTCACGCTATGTATTTTACCGGGAGACCCTGGTGGATGCGCGGGAGAAATTCTGGTCGGCCATCGGCGCCATGGCCGGCATCGGGCTTATCGCCTTTATCCAGCACTTCGTGCTGACAAACCAGGAAAACGTCTTCCTCATCGGATCTTTCGGCGCGTCCAGCGTGCTGGTCTACGGTGCTATCCAGAGCCCGCTGGCGCAGCCGCGAAACCTGGTCGGCGGCCATGTCGTTTCCGCGGCGCTCGGGGTCCTGGTCGCGCAGCTGCTGCCGGATATCATCTGGCTGACGGCGCCCCTGGCGGTCGCGCTTTCCATCATCGGGATGCAGTTCACGAAGACACTGCATCCGCCCGGGGGCGCCACGGCGCTGATCGCGGTCTCGGGCTCGGCGAAGATCAAGGCCCTGGGCTTCCTGTACGTGCTCTACCCGGTGCTCGCGGGAGCGCTGATCCTGCTGCTGGTGGCCCTGGTGTTCAATAACATCACCTCACACCGGCACTACCCTACGCATAGCCGGCTGATACGCCGTTTCCCGGCGGCCATCCGCAGGATCCGGAAATCGACGCGGGTCTAGCGCATTGTCCGCTTAGTTTCCTGCATTCCAATGCCCCGGACTACGCGCCCGGGGCATTGGAAGAAAAGCGCTGCAGCCCGCTAAAGAAATTGACAGACGGCACGCTAACGCCGGATCGCCCGGCGGGTGCGGACCATCCAGCGGCGGGTGCGGGCCGGAGAATCGTAGCGGCTTTGCTCCCCGCGCTGCCGGCTGTAAAACCGGAGTATGTCCGCCGCGCGTATCCGGCCGACGACGCGGGTGCGCGTTATCGGGTCGGCGACGGCCAGCACGTCCACGCCGCGGGCTCCCATCAGCTCCAGGCAGGTGCTCAGCGCATCGTCCGTAGTGACGGGGGGCAGCTCGGGGCTCGTAGCCGCTGCTTCGGGGATAAAAACCGTCCCGACGGTGGTCAGACTCAGCAGGTCGGGCTCGAAGCGCTCGGGGGTGAGCACGCCGCGGCGGCGGATCTTCTCCGTCATTATGCTTCCTTTCATGACGAAGAACGAAACGGCGTATGCAGCGGCGCAGGCGCCCAGCAAAGGCAAAAGACCGTTCGCCTGCCCGGTAGTCTCCAACGCAAAGACGACCGCAGTCAGGAAGGCCCGGGAAGCCCCCGCGAACATCGCGGCCATCCCCACCAGGGCGGCCACGGGAAGGCTGATGCCGGCCTGGGGGAACAGGTCCAGCAGGAAGGTGCCGAGCAGGGCGCCGAAGGCGCCGCCGATCGTGAGCAGGGGCGCCAGCGTTCCGCCGGAGGTGCCGCTGCCGAGCGAGATCACCCAGGAGAGGTATTTCAGCAGGCAGAGGCCGAGTATCATGAACAGCGGTAATTTCCCGCTGAGCAGGTGCTCGATATTGTCGTAGCCCACGCCCATGGTGTACGGCGCGAAATAACCCACACCGCCCACGGCCAAGGCACCGATCGCGGGCCACCACATCCAATGCACGGGCAGCTTCTCGAAAAGATCCTCGACGGCATAGACGGACTTGGAGACGAGACCTGCCACCAAGCCTATCACCAGGCCCATGGCGGTGTACACGGCGAGAGCCGCGGCCGGGGGCGCGGCAAGATGCGGCATGGCGAAGACCGGGGCGCTGCCGAAAAGCCAGAGGTGCATGCCGGCACCGGTCACGCAGGCAAGAGCCACCGGCACCAGGGAGCGCGCTGAAAATTCGAACAGCAGGAGCTCTACGGCCAGCAGCACCGCCGCCAGGGGGCTCCCGAAAATGGCGGACATGCCGGCGCAGGCCCCGGCGCTCAGGATGATCTTGCGCTCGTTGGCGGAAATATGCATGATCTGCCCCGTCAGCGAGCCGAAGGCGCCGCCGGTGGCGATGATCGGTCCTTCCGCCCCGAACGGCCCGCCGGTACCTATGGATATGGCCGCAGACAAGGGCTTCAGCCAGGTGATGAGCGGCGGGATCCGGCTCTGGTCCAGCATGATCTTCTCCATGGCCTCCGGAATACCGTGACCGCGGATGGCGCCGGAACCGAAACGGGCCATCAGCCCCACGATCAGGCTGCCGACGACCGGGATGGCGACGACGAAAATACCGAGGTGGTTGTGGGCTGGGCTGGCCGGCGCAAAGGAAAGGCGCCCGTAAAATGCCAGGTTGGTGATGAGGTCGATCAGGTAGACGAGCCCGCGGGCGACCAGGCCGATGACAAAGGCGTTGATAACGGCCTGCAGGCTCAGCAGCAGGACGCGGCGGTCCATATTCCCGGAGGCGGCGCGGCGGGCCGTCTCCTGGGTCATAGTAAGCGAAGGAGATAAAGGAATGCTCTCGTCGGGGTCTTTCATTGATAATGGTATTGGGCAGCAAAAATATTGCTTTTGCAATGTTTTTTTATTGAGAGACAAAATTTTTAGCAGAATAATATTGCACAAGCAATACTTTTACAATAATGACGAAGACTTCCTGCGACCTGCAGCGCTGCTTTT
>JASLDA010000429.1 GCA_030151745.1 Chitinophagaceae bacterium
TTTGGGATCGCATCCGGGATAATACCATCGGCTGAGCCTGCCGGCTGTTTGACGATATGGGTATGACAAGGCCCGAACCTGAAACAAAACGGCAAAAACGCGACGCGTAAAACATGTAGCCTATGACTACTTGTTAATAAATCGTGCTCAGGAAGTTTGTGCTTCCTGGAATCGCTGCCCTCGCTATCTTGCAATGCGGTTCCGGCTCCGTGCCGGGACCGTTTTATATTTTTATGGACATCAATCGTGAATCTGATCGCCTCCGGAAGCTTTACCAGATGGAGGTGCTCGATACCCCTTCGGAGCGGAATTTCGACGAGATCGTGCAGCTTGCCTCCCAGCTCACGAAAACGCCGATCTCGCTGATCACCCTGTTGGATACGGACCGCCAGTGGTTCAAGGCAAAGGTGGGACTGGATGTGGACAGCTCCGACCGTCCCTCGGCGGTCTGCAACTATACGATCCAGGGCGATTCGCTGTTCGAGGTCGAAGACCTGCGCGCAGACAAGCGTTTCGAGTCAAACGCCATGGTGAAGGGAGGGCCCAAGCTCCGCTACTATGCGGGCATGCCGCTGATCACTTCCGACGGATACAAGCTTGGTGCGCTCTGCGTGCTGGACATAAAGACCCACACCCCGCTCAGTGCCGAGCAGAGCTTTGCCCTGGAGGTGCTGGCCCGGCAGGCGATGGCGCAGATCGAGCTCCGGGTACGCAACCGCGAGCTAGCTGCTACGAAGGCGATCACCGACCGCATTGCCCGCATGGTGGGAGAGGAGTTTGCCGAGGGGCCGCAGCTGCTGCGCCGCCTGCTGAAGGGCTTCGAGGGCGGGGACCTGAGCTGCGCCGATCTCGCAGGGGCCGTCCAGGACCTGAAGCAGCACCTTGAGCTGGGCGACGACGCCTACAGCAAATTGCTGGATTGGAGCCGCCTGCAGATGGCCCTCAGCGGGGAAGGGCAGCGGGAGTGCCGTCTCAAGGACCTGCTCGGAGCCTGTGTCGGGGAGCTGGAGCCGGTCGTGAAGACAAAGCGCAATGCGATCCTGACCGAGCTGGGATCGGGTAGCGATACCGTGCCCGTTGCACCGGCCGCATTGCGCTTCATCCTGCGCATCCTGCTGCATAACGCGAACAAGTACACGAGGGACGGGCGGATTACCGTACGCTATTTCACCACGCCCGGCAGCCTGAAGGCCTCGCCGCGGCAATACATCAGCGTCAGCGATACGGGGATGGGCATACCCGCAGACTGGCTGGACGGCTACAAGAACGGCGAAGGGCTGCCTGTCCGCGACGGCACGGAGGGGGAAAAGGGACATGGTCAGAGTCTCCTGCTGGTGCAGCAGGTGCTGTTCCAGATCGGTGCCAAGCTGCATATCGAAAGTGTCAGCAACGAGCACTTCACCGCGATCGTCATTATCTAGCCTGCCTGCGCTTCGGGATCCTGGCCCGGGATCGTATCCTTCCGGGTCACCTGCACCTCGGTGCCGTCCACGACTCTGTCGACACTGGCTTCCTTGCTCTGGACGGTGGCCTTCCCCGTTTCCACCTCGACCTGCTGCATCGTAACGGCGTATTTGCTGGGATGGATCGGGCTGCCGAACTCGATGGCATATGCTTTCGTGAACTCGGCTCCGAAATAGAGAATGATGCTGGAATAGTACACCCACAGCAGGAGCACGACCAGGGAGCCGGCGGTGCCGTATGTGCTGCCGACATTGCTCTTGCTGATGTACAGGCCGATGCCGAATTTCCCGATCATGAAGAGGAGAGCGGTCACGACGGCTCCCGTTATCACGTCGCGCCATTTGATGTCGGCATCCGGCAGCACCTTGAAAATGACGCCGAAGATGAAGGTCGTAATGCCCAGCGTCAGTACCAGGTTGATGATATAGAACACGGTGACCGTGACATCCGGGTAGGCCGCCTGCAGCCTCGCGGACAGGGCTTCGATCAGGCCGGATATGGCCAGGGACACCAGCAGGATGAAGGCCATGCTTATGATCACGGAGAACGACAGGAAGCGGTTCTGCAGCATTTTCAGCCAACCCCGTTTCGGCTTGGGCTTGAGCCCCCAGATGGAATTGATCGAGTCCTGGATCTCGCCGAATACGGAAGTCGCGCCCACCAGCAGCGTCACGAGTCCGACTATGGCGGCGACCCGGCTCTTGTTGCCCAGGCTGGCATTGCGTATGATCTCCTGCAGGGTGCTCGCGGTGTCTATTCCTACGAATTGGCGGAGCGTATCGTACACCTTGCCCTCGATCGCCTCCCGCCCCAGGAACAGGCCGCAGAGGGAAATGATGAGCACCAGCATAGGACCCATGGAGAACACCGTGAAGTAGGCGAGGGAGCCGCTCAGCTTGGTGATCTTATCGTCCGAAAAGCCCTTGAAGGCGTTCTTCAGGACGATCCAAATCGCTTTCGCGGTGACTTTTTGCTTTTTCATGGCCGGGTTTTCCGGTTCCCAGAAAAAAACCTTTCCACCTGGACTGCATCTGCAGGAATAAAAAAGACAGCGCCGGTTATTCGCATTCGATCCGCGGAATAACCGGCGCTTATATCGCTGCGGGGGCTTAGCGCAGGGCTACTGTCTGGGCGTAGTGGGCGGACGCCTGGGGGCGGCTCAGGCCGATCTGGACGAGGTATTCGCCATCGCTCAGGCCGGCGGCGCGCAGGTCGATGATCAGCTCAAGCTGGCCGGGGGCGATATCCTGGCGCTCGAGGTGATAAGCCGTGGCCCCGTCCAGGGTGGTTACCACGACGGAGACATCGGATGTTGCGCTGAGGTTGAACGGCAGCTTAAGCACGCCTTCGCTGGGCTCATCGAAGAAATGACCGATCTCTGAACGGAGATTCACCGGGACGATCTCTTCGGTCCCGGCCGCTGCCGGCAGCGCCAGGGGCTGGCTCAGCGAGCCGCCGGGGCGGTAGATGCTGGCGTATTCCGGCTGGCGGGCCTGGGCGGATGTGACGCCGTAGCAGGCAAACATCGCAATCATGACCAGCACCGTACGCCGGCACAGGGTCAGGAATTGCTCAACTTTGTTAACGGCCGGGGGGATAGGTACTGCTTTCATATGGCTCCTCATATTCGTTCTCAAATCCCTTGCCAAAATCAGCGTGTTAAGACTGATTAACAAACAGTACCGGGGCTCAAGCACCCGATTATGTATTTGCAGGGTCCGCGGCAACAGCTTTCAGGGTTTGGTTATGCGGCTGTTATCAGATGCAAGATAACGTCGGGTTAGCCACCGAGCCAAAATTATTTTTAAAAAAACCTATGTGAGTCGCCAAACGGATGCAATATAATGACTTGCATTTTTGTTAACGGGATCCGCAAGGCCGGAGTGTCTGATCTGAATCGAAAATTTAATGTATGGTAGGATGAATCCGATATTATGTAAACACATATTGATTCTGATGGTCAGCGAGGCTGCAGGCTGCCGGCGTCTCCTTTAAGGTGAACCATACGGCAGGGAAACGAAGCAGCGCATATACACGCTATGAGGTTCGATCTACCCAGATCCTGCGGTGATGCGCAAAGACCGGCCGGTGGTATGCAATTGGCGTAGTTCCGGTTAAGGTGCCGGCACAAACGGCCGCGCCGGATCATTATGAAAAGGAATAACAACGGGCGGTCCGGAGAAAGCAATGCCGGAGCCGGAATGAACGACAATTCCCATGAGACGCTGCGCAAAGGCGTCCGCAAGAATGCCAGCCACCCGGGCGATGCCGGCAACGCCGCCGGTATGCGCCACGAGGACCGGAAGGACGAAGGCGCATCCCCTAAGCAGGGCGGCAAGCCTGCTCAGGATAAGAGCCACCTGCAGCGGGGAAAGAAATAGTCCGTATCCCGGCGGAAGAAAGATGAGCGCAGGGGCGCGGGTTTGGGGCATTTATCCACAGGCTGTGACAAAGCTTTGGAAGAAGCCCTGAACCCGCGCCCCTACTTTTGAAGCATCGCAAGGTTCGCGACCCGCAGCTTCGGCGGCGGTAGCGATTAAAAGGGAAGTCCGGTGCAAGACCGGCGCTATCCCCGTAGCTGTGATTCCGCGGGCGCCTCCGGCGCATTCGCTTGCCGGCCATAAGCCACTGTTCCAGGAAAACGGGAAGGCGGCCGGTGCAAAGGAAGAGCCAGAAGACCTGCCCGGCGGTGCAATTAACGCTGAATGCTTTCGGAGGAAAAGCGGGGCGGAGCCGGTATCGCGTCCCGCATGCCGTGCATCCCTCGTCGCCGCCGGATCGCAGGAAGCACCATCCTGGCTTCAACCACGCGACTATGCAAGACGAGATTCTGCTGCAGGAAAACAAGGACCGCTTTGTCCTGCTGCCCATTAACTATCCCCGGGTCTGGGAGCTCTACAAGAAGCACGAAGCGTCGTTCTGGACGGCCGAGGAGATCGATCTCAGCGGCGACCTGAAGGACTGGGCGGCGCTGAACGGCGGCGAGCGCCACTTCATCTCGCATGTGCTTGCATTCTTTGCCGCCAGCGACGGCATCGTCAACGAAAACCTGGCGGTCAACTTCATGAGCGAGGTCCAGCTGCCGGAAGCCCGCTGCTTTTACGGTTTCCAGATCATGATGGAGAACATCCATTCCGAAACCTACGCGCTGCTGATCGATACCTATGTGAAGGACCCCGCCGAGAAGAACCGGCTTTTCCATGCGATCGACACCGTGCCTGCCGTAAAGAAGAAAGCGGAGTGGGCGCTGTGCTGGATCGGGCAGGGCAGCTTCGCGGAACGCCTGGTAGCCTTTGCCGCGGTGGAAGGCATCTTTTTCTCCGGCTCCTTCTGCTCCATCTTCTGGATGAAGAAGCGGGGCCTTATGCCGGGGCTCACCTTCAGCAACGAGCTGATCAGCCGCGACGAAGGCCTGCATTGCGAGTTTGCCTGCCTGCTGTACGGCATGCTGAAGAACCGGCTCGCGCAGGGGGAGGTCTATAATATCATCAGCGACGCGGTGCGCATTGAGAAAGAGTTCATCACCGAGGCCCTGCCGGTCGACCTGATCGGCATGAACGCGCGCCTGATGCAGCAGTACATCGAGTTCGTCGCCGACCGCTGGCTCGCGGAGCTTGGCTATGCAAAGCTCTACGGTGCGGCGAATCCTTTCGATTTCATGGAAATGATCTCCCTGCAGGGCAAGACCAATTTCTTCGAAAAGCGAGTGGGCGACTACCAGAAGGCCGGCGTGATGTCCGGGACGGAGACGCAGGGCTTTAGCCTGGATGAGGATTTTTGAATTTGCAATAGACAGTTTGCGGTTGGCGGCGGGGCTGACATTTTTCAACCATATTTTCAATGAACGTAATAAAGCGCGACGGACGCAGCGAGTCTGTCAAATTCGATAAGATCACGGCTCGTATCTCGAAGTTGTCCTACGGGCTCAGCCAGCTCGTGGACCCGATCGACGTGGCCAAGAAAGTGATCGAGGGACTCTACGACGGCGTCACCACGACCGAGCTCGACAACCTGGCTGCGGAAACGGCGGCCTCGCTCACGACGCGGCACCCGGACTATGCGCTGCTCGCCAGCCGCATCGCCGTCAGCAACCTGCATAAGAACACCACCAAGTCGTTTTCCGAGACGATGGAGGCGCTGTACGACTGTACCGATCCGGCGACCGGCCGCAAGATGCCCCTGATCGCCGACGATATCATAGGGATCATCCGGGCGAACGCGGCGCTCCTGGACAGCACCATCATATACGACCGGGACTTCGGCTTCGATTATTTCGGCTTCAAAACGCTGGAGAAGTCCTACCTGCTGAAGCTCGAGAACCGCATCGTGGAGCGCCCGCAGCATATGTACATGCGTGTGGCCATCGGTATTCACAAAGAGGATATCGAAAGCGCCATCGCTACCTACAACGGCATGAGCGAGCGTTGGTACACGCATGCCACGCCGACGCTGTTCAATGCCGGCACGCCGAAGCCGCAGATGTCGTCCTGCTTCCTGCTTACTATGAAGGACGACAGCATCGACGGGATCTACGACACGCTGAAGCAGACGGCCAAGATCTCGCAGAGCGCGGGCGGCATCGGTCTTGCCATTCATAACGTCCGGGCGACCGGCTCCTACATAGGCGGCACGAACGGCACGTCGAACGGCCTGGTCCCGATGCTGCGGGTCTTCAACGATACGGCGCGGTACGTGGATCAGGGCGGGGGCAAGCGCAAGGGCGCATTCGCCATTTACCTGGAGCCCTGGCATGCGGACGTGTTCGAGTTCCTGGACCTGCGCAAGAATCACGGCAAGGAGGAGCTGCGCGCCCGGGACCTGTTCTATGCGCTCTGGATCCCCGACCTGTTCATGAAGCGTGTCGAAGCCGACGGCATGTGGAGCTTGTTCTGCCCGAACGAAGCGCCGGGCCTGCAGGATTCCTTCGGCGAAGCGTTTGAGGAACTGTATACCCGCTACGAGGAGGAAGGACGCGCCCGCAGGGCCGTGAAGGCGCAGGAGCTTTGGTTCGCTATCCTGCAGTCGCAGACGGAGACCGGCACTCCGTATATGCTGTACAAGGATGCCGCCAACTCCAAGAGCAACCAGCAGAACCTCGGAACCATCAAGAGCAGCAATCTGTGCACGGAGATCATGGAATACACCAGCGCGGACGAAGTGGCCGTGTGCAACCTCGCTTCGATCGCCCTGCCGCGCTTCGTGGAGAACGGCCAGTTCGATTTCGAAAAGCTGTACGACATCACGTACGAGCTTACGAAGAACCTGAACAAGGTGATCGACGGCAATTACTACCCCGTGCCGGAAGCGGAGAACAGCAACCTGAAGCATCGCCCGATAGGGCTTGGCGTGCAGGGCCTGGCAGATGTCTTCATCCTGATGCGCCTGCCTTTTGAAAGCGAGATGGCCAGGCTGCTGAACCGGAACATCTTCGAGACGATCTATTTTGCCGCGATGACGGCCAGCAAGGACCTGGCGAAGCGAGAGGGCGCGTACCGGAGCTTCGCCGGCTCGCCCCTGTCGGAGGGTAAGTTCCAGTTCGACCTCTGGAATGTCCAGGCCTCGGAACGGCACGACTGGAACGGCCTGCGCAGGGAGGTGATGGAGCACGGCGTGCGCAATTCGCTGCTGGTGGCTCCGATGCCGACGGCATCCACCTCGCAGATCTTCGGCAATAACGAGTGTTTCGAGCCTTACACGTCGAACATCTACACCCGGCGTGTGCTGAGCGGCGAGTTCATCATCGTGAACAAGCACCTCCTCCGGGACCTGGTGCAGCTGGGGCTCTGGAACAATTCCATGAAGAACGCG
>JASLDA010000459.1 GCA_030151745.1 Chitinophagaceae bacterium
GCTGCCATTTGCTTTGCTGAGCGCGGCATTGGCGTGGCGGGCCCAGGGTTACTTCTCGTGGCTGCAGCTCTTAGGCATACTGCTGTGCATGGTGTTTGCCCGCAGCGCCGCCATGGCCTTCAACCGCTGGCTGGACCGCCGCTTCGATGCGCTGAATCCCCGGACGGCCAAACGCGAGATCCCCGCGGGAGTCATCGGCGCCGGAAGCGCGCTGCTGTTCACCATCGCCTGCTGCATCCTGTTCATGCTCGTAACCTGGACGATCAACCCGATGGTGCTGGCTCTTTCCCCGGTGGCCCTGGGCGTGATCCTGTTTTACAGCTATACCAAGCGCTTCACGGCGCTCTGCCACGTGGTGCTGGGGCTGGGGCTCTCGCTTTCGCCCATCGGGGCCTATCTCTGCCTGTTCCCCCGCTTCGACCTGCTGCCCGTCCTGTTTTCCTGCATCGTCCTGACCTGGACGGCGGGCTTCGACATCATCTATGCGCTGCAGGATATCGATTTCGACCGCAACCAGAAGCTGCACAGCATCCCGGCGGCGCTCGGCCTGAAAGGCGCCCTGGTCGTTTCCAGCCTGCTCCATATCGTGACGGCCGCGCTGGTGGTGGCGGCCGGGATTTACGGCGGATTCAACTTCTGGTTCTGGATCGGCGCGGCAATATTCACAGGATTGTTGCTCTACCAACATCTGATTGTCAAACCTTCCGATCTGAGCCGGGTCGGCATCGCCTTCGCTAACACGAATGGCGCGGCATCGATAATCTTTGCCGTCTTCACCATCACCGCACTTTACGTACACTACTTCGCCTGATGAAAATCGCACTAATCGGCTACGGAAAAATGGGACAGGCCATCGAACGGGTCGCCCTGCAGCGTGGCCATACCGTCGTTCTCAAGATCCGCCGCTCCAATATAGAGGAATTCATCCCGGAAAACCTGCGCTACGCGGACGTGGCGATCGAGTTCACCTCGCCGGAGTCTGCGCATGAAAACTGCGCCCGCACCCTGAACGCGGGGATTCCCACCGTCTGCGGCAGCACAGGCTGGAACTCCAAGATCCCTGAAACGGCGGCCCTGGCCACATCCCGCAAGACATCCTTCCTGCAGACCTCCAACTTCAGCATCGGGGTGAATATCTTTTTCGAGGTGAACCGCCGGCTGGCGGCCCTGATGGCCAAGCAGCCGGAGTACAAGGTCTCCATCGAGGAGATCCATCACCTGCAGAAAAAGGACGCCCCGAGCGGCACGGCCATCAGCCTGGCGGAGCAGGTGCTGGACCACAAGCCGAATATGATCGGCTGGGAGCTGAGCCAGGGGCAGGCGATGAACGGCAAGCTGCCGATCAGGGCCCTGCGCGAAGACGGCATTCCCGGTACGCATACCGTATCCTGGAGCTCGAAGATCGATTCCATCGATATCGTTCATACGGCGCACAGCCGCGATGGCTTCGCGATCGGAGCCGTCATGGCGGCGGAGTTTATTATAGGGAAGCAGGGCGTATTCACCATGCAGGACGTTCTTGGCCTATAATTTCCGGACCTGAGCTGAAATCTACTCTTCCGTCCCGCCGGCACAAGCAGGCTACATTGCCCGCCAGGTGATAAATTCGTAACAGGCTTTGCTTCGAAGCACAGGAATTTCGTCTCTGCTTGTCTGCTGCCACCTGTACCATGAGCGCATCCCTGAAAAATTACGAGGTCCGGATCGTCCCCTGCCCGGAGGCCAGCATCGATGCCGTGTATTTGACGAAGCTGCTGCGAAAGCTCGCTGCAGCTGTGCTGGAGAAGCCGGCTTCACCGGCCGCAGCATCGTATTCCTTCCTGATCCGGCTGGCGCCTGAATATATTTCGGCGCTCTTCGACCTCGTGAAGCGGGATCCCAATATCGCCGGCCTGTTCCTGGACGAGGCACGGGCTCCGGAAGAGGAATCCCCGGAGCCGGAGCGCCCGGTGTACCGGATCGCAGCCCCCCCGGAAACAGAGCTGCGGGGGCGGCGCAACGCATACCGGGCTGATTTTCCGCTGAAGCATATTATTCCCCCTGCGAAGAAGCCTGCGCCCAGGCGCAAGGAGATCTTCGTCAGCTACAGCCACAAGGATACGCGGTGGTTCGACATCGTGCAGACGCACCTGGCGCCGCTGGTCAGCTACTGCGCGATCAATATCTGGAGCGATAAAATGATCCTGCCCGGAGACAAATGGCCGGATGAGATCAAGCAGGCCATTCAGCGCGCGAGCGTGGCGGTGCTGCTGCTTAGCCCGAACTATATTGCATCGCCGTTCATCAACAACGAAGAGCTGCCGCCGATCCTGAAAAAGTACTCCAAAAAAGGGCTCAATATCTTTTGGCTGCTGCTCAGTCCCTGCCTGTATGAAGAGCTCCCGCTCGCAAACATCCAGGCGGCGTTCCCGCTGGTCAAGGACAGGTCGCTGAAAGACATGAAGACCGCCGAGCGCGACAGGACACTCGTGGACGTCGTCCGTAAGATCAAGACCTGCCTGGACTGATTCCCTACACCAGCAAGCTTCCCGGCCGACTCCTCTTCCAAAATCCCCGAATCCCCTTCAATCCCCTCATCTCCTTCATGAACATCGCCGCTTTTATCGATCATACGGTTCTGAAACCCGACACTACCTCCGCCATGGTGCAGCAGCTTTGCGCCGAGGCGAAGGAATGGGGCTTCGCTGCGGTCTGCGTTCCGCCGGTCTACGTCCATGAAGCCGCGGGCTTGCTCAGGGAAAGCGGCGTCGCCGTCTCGACCGTGATCGGCTTTCCTGCGGGGTATCATCTCCCGGCCGTAAAGGCGGCGGAGGCAGAGATGGCCATCCTGGGCGGAGCCGACGAGCTGGATATGGTAATCAATATCGCAGCGCTGAAGAGCGGCAACTGGCGCGCGCTGGAGACGGAGGTCCGCGAAGTGCTGGAAGTAGTAAAGCTCAGCGCACGCAAGCTGAAAGTGATCATAGAGACGGCGCTGCTGACCGACGAGGAGCTGCTGCGCTGCTGCGAGCTCTACGGCCGCTTCAATATCGACTACCTGAAAACCTCCACCGGATTCAACGGCGGGGGCGCTACGATCGAGGCGGTGCGCAGGATGCGCGAGCTGCTGCCTGGACATATAGCCATCAAGGCATCCGGCGGCATCCGCAGCTACGGGCAGGCCAGGGCCATGATCGACGCCGGCGCCACCCGCCTGGGCACCAGCGCGTCCGTGCAGATCGTGGAAGAAAGCCGCAGGCAGGCCCAGGAACCGGGACTATAGAGCCCGGCACGCCGGATCCGGCCGCGGCATCAACATCCCGCGACGGATTCCGTCAGGGCCATTGCGTCCCGGTCCCTTAGCCGTATTTTTGCCCTTCCGAACCTATGCGAATCATTTACGCCCTGCTTCTGGTCCTGGCGCCGGCCAGCCTCTTCGCCCAGGAGGAGCATGAGCGGAGCTCCGCGGATACCGCGGGCGTCGTCCTGCATGCAGATCCGCGGGCAGCCGTGCTTTTCCAGAAGAAGCACGAGAGCGGCTTCCACGGCATCCGCGGCGCCATCCGCTCCCAGCGCGGCTTCCGGGTACAGATTTATAACGGCAACGACCGCGCGGAGGCCAATCAGCGCAAGGTCGACTTCATACGGCGCTACCCCAATATGCGCTCGTACATGAGCTTTATCAGTCCGAACTTCCGCCTGAAGGTCGGCGACTTTGCGACCCGCGCCGATGCCTTAAAGTTCCTGCAGCAGGTAAGCGGCGTCTATTCCGCCAGCATGGTCGTTCCGGACATCGTTGAGATAAACACCCTACGTAATGACAATTGACGCGATCCGCCGGGCTGCGGCTGAAGGTTTTTCGGAATGGCAGCGGATCAGGCATTATATCCATAGTCACCCCGAGCTTTCCTTCGAGGAGCACGGCACCGCCGCGTTCATCTCTGAGCAGCTGAAGGCCTGGGGCATAGAGCACCGGACAGGCATCGCCGGCACGGGCATCGTGGGCGTGCTGGAGGGGCGCAATCCCGGCAGCCGCTGCATCGCCGTGCGCGCCGAGCTGGACGCCCTCCCCATCCTGGAGGCGAACGACGTCGAATATAAATCGGTCGTCCCGGGCATCATGCATGCCTGCGGCCATGATGTGCACTCGACCTGCCTGCTGGGCCTGCTGCGGATCTTCTCGCAGCACAAGGACGAGTGGGAGGGCCGGATCAAGTTCATCTTCCAGCCCGGCGAGGAGCAGCATCCGGGCGGCGGCAGCCTGATGATCGCGGACGGCGTGCTCGAAGCACCGGAAGTCGATGCCATTTTCGGCCTGCACGTCTACCCGACGCTGCCGGCCGGCCAGGTCGGCTTCCGCAGCGGTCAGTACATGGCGTCCACGGACGAGATCCATATCACTATCCGCGGCAAGGGCGGCCATGCGGCCCTCCCGCACCAGACCATAGATCCGATCGCGATCGCGGCGCAGGTGATCACGGCCCTGCAGCAGGTCGTTTCCCGCAAGGCGAACCCCGTATCGCCGAGCGTGCTTTCCTTCGGGCGCATCCACGGCGGCGCCGTGAACAACGTGATTCCCGATACGGTAGAGCTGAGCGGCACCCTGCGCACTATGGACGAAGGCTGGCGGCAAACCGCCCAGGGCCTCATTCACAGTATCGTAAAGAATACCTGCGAGGCATACGGAGCAACGGCGGAGATCGATATCCCGAACGGCTACCCCAGCCTGTTCAACGATCCCGGCCTGACTGCCCGGGCCGTTTCCAGAGCCCGGGAATTTCTCGGCCCGGAGCAGGTCAAGACACTGGACCTGCGCATGACGGCGGATGATTTCGCATTCTACGGACACGAGGTTCCCGGCTGCTTTTTCCGCATCGGCACCAATGACGGCGCCGGCGGGCTCAGCGCCTCGGTGCACAATCCTCATTTCAATATCGAGGAATCGGCAATGGTGACGGCTATCGGAACGATGGCCTGGCTGGTCCTGGGAGAGCTAGGTAATTAAAACGCTGGCAGAAACAAGCTTGCGGCGCTGCCCTGGTTCCCCTATGCTTCTTGCGCCGGCAGCGATTCAAACTGGCCGGCAGTAGATCGCGGGATCACAAAGCGCCGTTTCTGCCTGTTGATCGGGGTTTCGATGAATCGAAAGGACAGGTATGCAACGCCCAAGGTAAGCGCCGTATAGAGCGGCACGATTACGGCATAATAAACGCCTGAGTTCTGCGGAATTAACTTGGTTAAAAACGGATCAGCCAGAAAACGGACTAGAGCGTGGTAGATATAAATGCCATAGCTTATCCTGCCCGTGAACTGCAAAAATCGGTTTCCCATAAACTGCTCATTGAACATCCTCTGCAGGAAAGTTTCGTGCATCGGCTCTCTGCGGATTATTACAGCTATTGCCGCGAATGTTCCCAACGAAGCAATGGGCCTGAGAAAGGCGGTAACCCAGCTAAGACCATCGTGTAACCGTATTACCAGGCAAGCTGCATAGCCGGCTATA
>JASLDA010000092.1 GCA_030151745.1 Chitinophagaceae bacterium
GCTCCCGCAGCCAGTTGAAGGCGGCCTGTTCCGATTCGGCGCGGTTGATCACATCGAGTGCCTGCTCGTATGCGGCCTTGTCGTTACCGAACAGCTCGGACATGATCTGGTACTTGTCGTTAATGCCGATCATGCCGCGGATATCCCGCGAAGCCGGGGGAACAGGAGCCGGAGCTGCCGGCGCAGGATCCGGCAGGATTTCCGGTTCGGCTGCTGCAGGCCGGGGCGTTTCAGATGCGGGCGCGGGCTCTGCGCTGAACCGTGGCGGCGGTGCCTGCTGCACGGCCGTCTCGCGGTGGATAGCCATGCCTGCATGTGCCGCCATGTACTCCTCGAGTGTCGGTTCTGCTACTACAGCGGGTTCCGGAGCCGAAAGGGGAGCCGGCAATTCCGGTTCTGCCTCCCGTTCCTCTGCCGTTTCCTTTGCCGCTGCGACCGGTGCGGGAGCCGCAGCAGGAGGCTCCGGCTTTCGGATCTCGTCTCTCCATTCCAGGAGATCGGAGTACAGTATTCTGGTGTAGTCCAGCATCAGGTCGATATCTATGGCCGTTGCATTTTCGGCCTGGCTGGCTAATTCGTGAATTTTCTGGAGCAGGGCAGTGATCCGCATAGACGGGGGATTTGGCAGACCGGGATGGTCAGTTATGCCAAAATTATCAGGCCTGATCTCAGCAATCAAGCCGCAGGGCTTTTTTAAACATTGCTTTGCGTTTTATTTGCACGGAGGGGCAGGTGCCATGTCTCATGTGCTTTTGGCTGCGCCGGGACATTTGGGGGCCATGCCGGGTTGTGTTGCGAGCGAAGCGAAGCAACCATATTACTTTTACACCATGCTGAAACGCGTATTCCCGGTATTATTTGCCTTTGCCCTGGTTGCCGGCAGGATATCCGCAGCCAACGATCCGGATACCTGGACCCTTGAGCGTTGCGTGAGCTATGCCCTGGACCATAATATCAGCATCCGGCAGAATGATCTCAACGAGCGCCTGGCCGCCCTGACGCTCAAGCAAAGCCGGCTTTCCCAGCTGCCGAACGCCAATATGAGCACCGGCTACGGCATTTCCTACGGCCGTTCCATCGACCCGACGACCAACCAGTTCGTAAACGGGTCGTATTCCTTCTACAGCTTCGGCGGACAGGCCGATGTGCTGCTCTTCGGCTGGTTCCAGCGCCGCAATACCATCCGGAAAAACGACCTGGCCCACCAGGCTGCGCAGCAGGACCTGGATCAGCTTAAGGACGACGTCTCGCTCAATGTGGCGACCGGCTTCCTGCGCGCGCTCCTGGCAAAGGAGCAGGTCGGCGTGGCGCGCAAGCAGGTGGATCTTTCCGAGCAGCAGCTGAACCAGACCCGGCACTTCGCAGAGGCCGGCCGCGTCCCCGAGCTGAATGTAGCCCAGCTGCGCTCGCAGCTTGCGACAGACAGCTCCGGCCTGATCACGGCCATCGCCGACTATACCAGCGCCATCCTGGACCTGAAGGCGCTGCTCAACCTCGATTTCGAGGTTCCGTTTGAAATCACGCCGCCCGATATCGACCCCCTGGTGCTTACCGAGCTCGCAGGATCCCGGCCCGATTCGGTCTATGCCGCCGCGCTTCATCATTTCGGGGCCGTCCGGAGCGCCGCCCTGAAGGTGCAAAGTGCCGAAAAAGGCTATCTCGCGGCCAAGGGACAGCTCTATCCGCAGCTGACGCTCTCGGCCCAGGTGGGCACGAACTATTCCACGACCTTCCGCGACTACGCTGCGCCGGTTATTACGGGCTCCCAGCCTTCCGGCGCCTTTATAGACATCAACGGGACCCAGTACCCGATTTACCAGCCGACCTATGTGATCAATTCGCTGGGGATCACACCGTTCAATACGCAGTTCGGCAATAACCTCCGCCATACCTACTCGCTCAATCTGAGCATTCCCCTCTTCAACGGCTGGACGGCCCAGGCCGCGGTGCGCCAATCCAAAATCAACGTGGCCTCGCAGGAGCTGGCAAAGTACCAGACCGAGCTTAAGCTCAAGCAGGATGTATATAAGGCGGTAAACGACGCCCGCAATTCCCTGCAGAAATACTACGCCGCCGAGCGTGCCGCCGAAGCTGCGGGCCAGGCATTCGGCTTCGGTCAGAAACGCTACGATCTCGGGCTTACGAACACGGTGGAATATCTCGTGATCCAGAACAACCAGTTCCGCGCAGACATCTCCCTGGTCAGCGCGAAATACGACCTCATCTTCCGACTGAAAGTGATCGATTATTACCTGGGGCGGACGTTGAAGCTTTGAGTTAGCCGCTAGCAGTTTGCAGTTTGCAGTTTGCAGTAGGCAGTAGGCAGTTTGCAGTGGAGCGGGAGCCTTAGCATAGATAGTCTTTAATAGGTATAGGCCGTTTGAAGTAAGCGGTGCCTGATCTTCATTAGCTTGCAGTATGATGAGCGATTTCTCCCCCGTGCTCCATGAGGCCGTCCGGGCGGCCGGAGCTATTGTCCAACGTCGGTTTCAGGGCGACTTTATCGTAGAGAACAAGGAAGGCATCAATAACCTGGTGACCGAAGTGGACAAGCAGGCAGAGGAAGCCATTATCAATATCATACGCGGCGCTTTCCCGGAACATACCATCCTGAGCGAGGAGGCCGGCCTGCTGGAGCGCCATTCCGACTATGTCTGGTTCGTCGATCCGATCGACGGCACGGTGAATTTTGCGCACGGCATACCGCTCTGCTGCGTAAGCATAGGCCTGGCGTATAAGGGCGAGCTGTTGACCGGCGCCGTCTATAACCCTATGATGAACGAGCTGTTTTTCGCGGAGCGGGGGAAGGGGGCAACCCTCAACGGGAAGCCTATCCGCGTTTCCGCTAAAAGCGATTTCAGCAGGGCCTGCCTGGTAACCGGCTTCCCGTATCATACGCCCGAGCAAGGGGAACACCCGCTTCGGGCCTTCGAGCGGGCCATACTGAAGGGACTCCCGGTGCGGCGTCTAGGTTCCGCCGCGCTGGACCTCTGCTGGGTCGCCTGCGGTCGCTTCGACGGCTTCTGGGAATACAACCTGAGCCCCTGGGATATCGCCGCCGGCTACCTGATCGTGGCGGAAGCGGGGGGGCGCATCACAGATTTCAAAGCGGAGCCCTACAGTGTCTACAACAAACAAACCCTCGCGACGAACGGCCTGATCCACGAAGATCTCCTGGGCTTGGTGCTTGGGGGAGGCAGTTTGCAATAGGCAATAGGCAATAGGCAATAGGCAATGGGCAATGGGCAATGGGCAATGGGCAATGGGCGCTGCTTTGCATTGGGACGAGTTCCCCCACCCCATTCACAAATTCACCAATCAGCTAATTGACTAATTGACCAATTGACTAATTGACTAATTGACAACACGGAGCTTCAAGGTTCCGACAATCCCCGACCTTTGCGCGATGGAATCGCAGCATCGTACAGAGCTCGCCGCGCTGGGCGAATTCGGATTGATCGAGCATTTGACGCGGGAGGCTGAAACCCTCAACGCCGGAACCCTGCTGAGCGTCGGGGACGATGCGGCGGTTATCGATCATTTCGGCAAGCAAACGGTCATCACGACCGATATGCTCCTGGAAGGCATTCATTTCGACCTGGCCTATACGCCGCTCAAGCACCTGGGCTATAAGGCGGTTGCCGTCAACCTTTCCGACCTCTGCGCCATGATGGCCACGCCGACGCATATTACGATGAGCATCGGCGTTTCCAACCGTTTCAGCGTGGAAGCGCTGGACGAGTTTTACGCCGGGGTGTACCTCGCCTGCGAGCGCTATGGCGTCGACCTGGTGGGGGGCGATACGAGCAGCTCCCTGCGCGGCTTCGTGATCAGCGTCACAGCGATCGGGGAGGTTACCCAGGACCGGTTCGTGACCCGCAGCACGGCAAAGCCCAACGATCTCATCTGCGTCAGCGGCGATCTGGGCGGAGCTTACCTGGGGCTGCAGCTGCTGGAGCGGGAAAAGCGGATTTTCATGGAAAACCCGGGAGTGCAGCCCGAGCTCGGCCAGCATGCGTACCCCGTGGGCCGGCTGCTAAAGCCCGAACCCCGCACCGACATCGTCAG
>JASLDA010000496.1 GCA_030151745.1 Chitinophagaceae bacterium
AAGCAGGCTTGTCGGTGAGGCAGATGCCTTCGACGGAGCCGTCGTTCAGGTTGATATGCGTGATCTCGACGTTCGGCGTATTCCGGGCCACCTCCCCGTCGATGCTGAAGCCGTGGTTCTGCGTCGTGATCTCGCTCTTGCCCGTGCGGAGGTTCTTCACCGGATGGTTCAGGCCGCGGTGGCCGTGGTGCATCTTATAGGTCGGGATGCCGCTGGCCCGGGCCAGGAGCTGCTGCCCCAGGCAGATGCCGAACATCGGCTTGCCGGCATCGAGGATATCCTTTACCGTTTCGACTGCGTAGTCCATCGCCGCCGGGTCCCCGGGACCATTGGAAATGAAGTATCCGTGCGGGTTGAATTCCTGGATCTCTTCAAACTTCGTATGGGCGGGAAACACCTTGATGAAGACCCCGCGCTCCGCGAAATTGCGCAGCATGCTCCGCTTCAGGCCGAAATCCAGGACAGCCAGGCGGATCTTGGCATTCGGAGAGCCGAACGTGTACGCTTCCGTAGTGGATACTTCCGAGGACAGCTCCAGGCCGTCCATAGGCGGCACTTCGGCAAGCTTTGCCTTCAGGCCTGCGGCATCGGTGAGCTCGGTGGATATAATGGCGTTCATCGCGCCTTTGCTGCGGATATGCTGCACCAGCGCGCGCGTGTCCACGCCTTCGATCGCGACAATATTATTCGCTTTCAGGTAGTCGCTGATATCGCCGGTAGCCTGCATGCGGCTGTAGCGGTCGGAAATGTTCCGGCAGATCAGACCCCGGATCTTCACGCCGGCGCTTTCCACGTCATCCGTCTTCACACCATAGTTTCCAACGTAGGCATTGTTCATGATCAGGATCTGGCCGGTATAGGAAGGATCGGTAAACACTTCCTGGTAGCCGGTCATCCCGGTATTGAAACAGATCTCGCCGCCGCTGGTACCTTCCGCGCCGAAGGAAATACCAGTGAACAGCGTGCCGTCTTCAAGCAATAAATAAGCGGGAACCGGGGCGGCAGGAATCGTTGCAGGCATAATTGCGCAAAGATAATTCCAAGCAGCGGTTTTGACCGGACATCAATCCGATTTAACCACTTAGATACCAGGAGCACGCCGGGCCGGGAAGGCGCCGCACCTTCTACCCCGGGTTTCCCGGCATCCCCGGCGCCCGGCGGGAAATTGCTTTCCCTCCTTCTTTGCGAATCCCATTTGTTGATTATCTTTCAGCGCCGAAATACTACGAATGAAACTACGCCTACTTCTTTTTGCCGGTCTGCTCAGCGCCGGCGCTGCTGCAGCGCAAGGCTTTGGTGCGGAATATCCCATGAACGTTGGCATCTACGGCGGTATCTCCCCGATCACCAAGCTCTACAAGCTAACCGATTACAGCGGCGACGAGAAGGCGCTCCCCAGCCACTGGGGTGTCATAGGCCACTACACGTTCAACGAGCGGTTCCAGGTGGGGCTGGATATAAACATGAGCTCGGAATGGAGCGCCAAGGGCCAGACCACCCTGCAGGGGCTGGACGGCAGCACGCTCGGGCAGGTCGGCACACGTTACGTCTATGCCACCCGAGTTTGGTCAACGACGGCCCGGGCGAATTTCCTGGTGCCCATGTACGACAACATGAAGAACGTGCGCTCGAACTTTTACTACGGCATTGCTTTCGGCGGCATCTTCACCGTAAACGACGGCCGCAATATCTGGGCGCAGTTCAACCAGCAGCGCCCCGAGGAATACCGCTACATCTCCGAATACCACCTGACCCCGGCCGCAGGCTACACCTTTGGCTTCCAGCTCGGTATGGAATGGTATACCCGCACCCATTTCGGGTTCAACGTCGAGGCCGCCCCCCGCTTTGCACACCTCAATACGGTCGATAACCGCGGCGGCAGCCGGAACGGGCCTTACGATACTTTCATCTTCCCCTTCTCCGCGGGCATCCGCTATCGCTTCGGGAATTACAGGTGGTATTGACCTCCTCTCCGACACTATAAAAAAAGCCGGCAGCTTCCCCAGGAGCTGCCGGCTTTTTTCTGCGATCCCGGACCGGCATGGCCCCAAATAAAAACGTCCCGGAAAGCTCCGGGACGTTCCCAAATCGAAGACCTCAGAAATCTAAAATCTTCAATCTAAAATCTAAAATCAATTACAGGTGAATGGCTTCGCCATACGCCACTTCGATGGCGTCCTTCACCGCTTCGGACATGGTCGGGTGCGGGTGGATGCTGTCGAGGACTTCCTGGTAGGTAGTTTCCAGCTTGCGGGCGGTGACAGTCTGCGCGATTATCTCGGTCACATTCGCGCCGATCATGTGCGTACCCAGCCATTCGCCGTACTTCGCATCGAAGATCACCTTTACGAAACCTTCCTTGGCGCCGGCGGCAGAAGCCTTGCCGGAGGCGCTGAAGGGGAACTTGCCCACCTTCAGCTCGTAACCGGCTTCCCGGGCCTGCTTTTCGGTCATGCCGGCAGAAGCGATCTCGGGGGAGCAATAGGTGCAGCCCGGTACATTGCCGTAATCCAGCGGCTCGGGCATATGGTGGAACTTGCCTTCGGCCTTCGCGATGGCCTCGACGCAGATGATGGCCTCCTTGCTTGCGACGTGCGCCAGGGCCTGGCCCGGCGTGCAGTCTCCGATGGCGTAGAAACCTTCGACATTGGTCTTGTAGTACTTGTCAACGGAGATCTTGCCCTTATCCGTAACGATGCCCACCGTCTCGAGGCCGATGCCTTCCACGTTGGCCACCACGCCGACGGCGCTCAGGACGATATCCGCTTCCAGGGTCTGCGTAGATCCGTCCTGCATCTTGACGGAGGCCTTCACGCCATTGCCGGTGGTGTCCACGCTTTCGACGGAAGCGTTCGTCATCACGGCGATGCCCTTCTTCTTGTAGATTTTCTCAAGCTCCTTGGAGATATCTTCGTCCTCGACCGGCACGATGCGCGGCATGAACTCGACGATGGTGACCTTGGTGCCCATGCTATTGTAGACGTAGGCGAACTCAACGCCGATGGCGCCGGAGCCCACGACGATCATGCTCTTCGGCAGCTCGGGCAGCACCATGGCCTCGCGGTAGCCTACTACCTTCTTGCCGTCCATCTTCAGGTTCGGCAGCTCGCGGCTGCGGCCGCCGGTGGCTACGATGATATGCTTTGCTTCATGGGTAGCGGTATTCCCGTCGGCGCCGGTCACCTCGATGCGGCCTTTGGCCTTGAGGGTCGCCTTGCCCATGATGACGTCGATCTTGTTCTTCTTCATCAGGAACTGGATGCCCTTGGACATCCCTTCGGCAACGCCGCGGCTGCGCTTGATGATAGCGTTGAAGTCCGCCTGGAAGCTGTCCACCTTTACGCCGTAATCCTGAGCATGTGCGAGATATTCCAGGATATTCGCGCTCTTGATGAGGGCCTTGGTCGGGATGCAGCCCCAGTTGAGGCAGATACCGCCGAGGCTTTCTTTTTCAACAACGGCCGTCTTGTAGCCCAGCTGGGCTGCACGGATTGCAGCCACATAGCCGCCGGGGCCGCTGCCGATTACGATAACGTCGTACGCCATGAGTGATGTTTGATAGTTTGACTGCGGCAAATGTAGGGCTGTTGGGATGAATTAACGGTATGAGGATGATGCGGCGGCTATAATCCGCGGCTATACGCGTCCGTAGTCACGCGCGAACGCGAAAAAGCCCGCAGCAATACGCTTGCTGCGGGCTTTACAGCCTATCGGGGGCTCGCTCAATGCATCCCGTTATGGGAGGCTTTGCGGTGATGCGGCCTGTGCTTTCCCAGGTAGGATGAGAACAGGTGGTTGGGCGGACCGCTTTCCGTCGCCGGCTCTTCCCGGCGGGCGATGCGGTACTTGCGGATCAAGGCCCGGACAACCGGCAGGAGTACGATACCTGCGGCAAGGCCGAACAAAGTGGCATTTCTGGTTTTCGTATTCATAATTCAGGATTTGCTGCTGAAATCGAATAAAAAATTACGCCAGCTGTCATCCCCGGACCAAATTCTGGTCGCGGGCTCTGACCAGCTGCAGCGCATATATGATCGCATGCAGTACGGCGAAGGCAATGGAGAAGATGAACATGCCCATATCGTCGGCATCCGGCGAGCTGTGGTGGAGCAACGCGACAGCGACCAGTATGACCACTAGTGCGAAGCCGCTCCCGGCGACGATCTTGAAACTCACCTTCTGCAGTTGCCCCCCATTCAGCTTCCCATGCTTCATACCGTAGAAAAGGTACACATCAAATCCGATCATCATCCATACAACAAGGCGGATCCAGGTATCGAGCGGCAGGAATACCATCATGAACAGGCAGGTGGCAATGCCGAGAATCGGTACCAGCGGTACCAGTGGCGTACGGAACGCGCGCGGCGCATCAGGCATATTCCTGCGCATCGCTATCACCCCTGCGCAGACCAGGATGAATGCGAAAAGCGTACCGATAGACGTCATTTCGCCTACCACTCGCGCGGGAACGAATGCAGCGAAAATGCTTACAACAAGCATAAACAATAAATTGCTTTTTGCCGGCGTACGATACTTGGGATGAACGGAGGAAAAGAGCGGCGGCAGCAGCCCGTCCTTGCTCATAGAGAAGAAGACCCGGCTCTGGCCCATCAACATCACCAGGATTACCGAGGAGTAACCAGCCAGGATCGCGACGATAATGGCCTTATTCAGCCAGGGATAGTCAGGCACGATCAGGCCGTTCGCCCCCGGCTTGCCCATATGGTCGATGGCAACGGCTACCGGGGCGATGCCGTCTTTCCCTGCAAAGCTGGTGTAGCTCGTCACACCCGTCATTACGTGCGCAAAAAGAATATAGAGTACCGTACAGATTGCCAGGCTCAGCAGGATACCGATAGGCATATCCCGTTTGGGATTTTTGGCTTCCTGAGCCGCCGTGGAGACCGCATCGAACCCGATATAGGCGAAGAATACGATGGCGGCCGAGCGCACGATACCGCTGAAGCCGAACTCGCCGAAATTGCCGTTGTTCGGCGGGATATACGGCGTATAGTTCTCAGGCTTGATATAATGCCAGCCGAGCGCAATAAAGGTGATCACGACCGCAACCTTCAGCAGGACGATGATCCCGTTCAGCAATGCAGACTCGCGGGTGCCGCGCATCAATACCAGCGACATGAGCATCACGATGAATACTGCAGGCACATTGATCAACCCGCCATCAAATGGCGACAAGGTAAATTCCGGAGAAAGGTGGATATTGAAATATTCCATGAACTTGACCAGGTACCGCGACCAGCTGATCGAGACCGTAGCCGCTCCTACGGCATATTCCAGCACGAGATCCCAGCCGATGATCCAGGCGATGAATTCGCCCATCGTTGCATATGAGTACGTGTAGGCGCTACCTGCGACCGGGATCATCGACGCGAATTCCGCGTAGCACAATCCGGCAAAGCCGCAGCCCAGGGCTGCAACGATAAACGATATCGTGATCGCAGGCCCCGCATTGTTTGCAGCGGCCCCGCCGGTGATCGAAAACAGGCCGGCGCCGATGATCGCACCGATACCCAAAGCGACAAGGGCCGGCGCTGTAAGGGTTTTCTTAAGACCCTTTTCGCTTTCGGCTGCTTCCGCAAGCAGATTGCCCAAAGGCTTCTTGATAAAAATACTCATTGGCAGTATCAGGAAAAATTGCGCGACAAGCTACGCCGAACCGTTGATATGACACAACCTGGGTACGAATATCAGCGGTATTGAATCCCTTATTGCCGGAATTGAAAACGCTCATTGCCTGAAGCGCCTACATTTGGCCCGGTTATTTTGCAAATCAAGACCAAAACATCTTATGGCACATTCACTTCCCGCACTCCCCTACGCCTTCGACGCGCTTGAGCCGCATATCGACGCGCAAACCATGCAGATTCACCACGATAAGCATCACCAGGCTTATGTAGATAACCTGAACAAGGCCCTCGCGGATACCGACGGTGCCGGCAAGTCGCTCGAAGAGCTGATGGCGAATATCTCCGGCTACCCGGCAGCCGTACGCAACAACGGCGGCGGCCACTACAATCACAGCCTGTTTTGGACCGTGCTCGGCCCCAACGGCGGCCAGCCTTCCGGCGAGCTCGCCGAGGCCATCAACAGCACCTTCGGCTCGCTCGAGGGCCTGAAAGAGAAAATGAACGCCGCCGGCGCCACCCGCTTCGGCTCCGGCTGGGCCTGGCTCATCGTCAAGGACGGCAAGCTGGAAGTGACTTCCACGCCGAACCAGGATAACCCGCTGATGGACATCGCCGAGGTAAAGGGCACCCCGATCTTCGGCATCGACGTATGGGAACACGCTTATTACCTGAAATACCAGAACAAGCGCCCCGACTATCTCGGCGCCATCTGGAACGTGGTGAACTGGGACGAA
>JASLDA010000009.1 GCA_030151745.1 Chitinophagaceae bacterium
GACGGCCGGGGCTCATGCCCACGGCAGCCGGGCGGAAGCGAAGGCAGATGTGAAGAAGATGATGGGAACGAGCGCGGACGCCCCGGCCTGCAGCAACTGCGGGAACATCACCTTGCGGAACGGGACGTGCTATATGTGCCCGAATTGCGGGACTACTACGGGGTGCTCGTAAGAAGGTAAAAGTCAAAAGGTAAAAATCAAAAAGCGGCCGTGCAGAGATGCGCGGCCGCTTTTTGATTAATGAGAACTTGTCGGCTCCCCCGTTATTAGCCGAATCAAAAGTATAGCTCAGGCTAACTTTAAAACCAAAACGAAAAGGATGAAAACGTCAAAATTCACCGAGACGCAGATCATCAAGAAACAGGAAGCTGGCACAACGGTAAAAGAGATCTGCCGGGAGCTGGGCATCGCCGAGCCGACTTTCTACAAGTGGAAAGCGAAGTATGGCGGTCGGAATCACACCAATTACACGCCAACCTTTATCAACCTTCGCAACTTATTCCTGCATCCGTTTACGACAGCATTCACGTGCATCATCCAAGCCTTCATAAGCCTGAATTTCCGGATCTTCGCCCCCCAACTTATGAACCTGAAATTCCCCCTCTTCGTGCTTTCCCTCTTTATCACTTGTTCCGCCAACGCCCAGCAATCCATCGGCATCCAGGCCGGCGTCGGCCGGACTATGGTCCGGTCGGAGGTTTTCAAGGATCAGAACAGCCCTAAGGTCCGCCCGAACCTGGGACTGAGCTACGAGCGTTTCCTCAGCCGGCATGTGACGCTCGGCGCGGATCTGCTGTACCAGCAGCGGGGATTCTCCGATGTCGTGCAAATAGCCGATGAGAACGGGCAAGCCGTCGGCACGGCGGTCGCCGAGTTCAGGTACAGCTACGCGGCGCTGCCGCTCAAGGTCGGCTATAGCTTCGGTAAAAAGGGCTTCGGCTTCGGCAAGCTCGGACTGGTGCCTGCGGTGCTCCTGAAGGCGGTCTCGATTGCGCCGGACGGCAAAAGTTTCCAGCAGAAAACCTACGATAATACGAGCGAGGTCAACCGCTTCGATCTGGGCGGCATCGCCGAGGCGGGGGGCGGCTACCGCTTCGAGAGCAGGTGCCAGCTGTATGCATCCCTGGGATTCCAGCAGAGCTTTACTTCCTTCTCCGGCGCGCGCTATTTCGGAGGTATCCCGCTCCGGCACTACGGCTGGTTCCTGAGCCTGGGCTTCCGCTACGAGCTGGCGTCACGCCGCGCGCCCGCAGCGCCTGCCGCCCAGGGATAAGCTGGTTCCACGGTCTGCCGTACAGGATCTACCTGTCGGACATCTTGCCAGTGACAGCTCGTTGATCAGTTCTCTTTTCATGTCCCGGTGAGCGGAGGTTCGGTTCGGGCGAACCGGAGTCGAATCACGGCATGAAAAGCCCGGGAAGCACTGCTTGCTTCGGGGCTCGCCGGTCCGTGATTGGTTATGGGATCTCCGGTCCCTTTCAGGACCGCCCCTCGCAATGCGCGCCTTTCCCCCTCACGTGCGCTGGGTGACCTGAACCAGGCTGCAAGCTCCTCCTGTCGCCTCCTTGAAGACGCTCTGCGCAGTGTGCAGGTGTGGCCTATACGATCCGCTTCCCGAAGGGCATCAGCGAGATCTCGATGAGCTTGAAATGCTGGCGGCCGAAGGGTATCCCCACGATCGTCAGGCAGAGCAGGATGCCGAACAGCAGATGCACGCAGGCGGTATAGAGCCAGCCGCTGAACAGCCAGATGATATTGAAGATCGCGGACAGGCAGCCGGTGCCCCTGCTGTCGCTGACGACCTGCCGCCCGAAGGGCCAGAGGGCCAGGCCGGCAATTTTAAAGCACTGGAGGCCGAAGGGAATGCCGATGATCGTGAGGCAAAGCAGGATGCCGCCTGCCAGGTAGCCCATCGCGCTGAAGAGTCCGCCGAATACCAGCCAGATCAGGTTGCCGATCAGATTCATGGCCGCGAATGTACAGGACTCTCCTATGGCATGAAACGAATAAGGCGGCATGCTGTCATTGCCGCTTCTCTTCCGATGCCCCGTCGGGAAGGTGCAAATTCATCCACCGGCCCATGCATCGGCGGGGCTTGCGCGTCTATCAATCAGCTTGACGTTCATAATTATCTAACGCCGAATGCGTTCTCTCTTTACCGGCGTGCCTGGCAAATCCTTAATCCTGCAAATCCTGGTTCTACTATGAAAACACGCCGCAGCCATACGCAGTTCCTGCTCCTGGTTTACGGACTCGGAGTCGTTTGCTTTACATTGTTCCGCTGGCTCCTGCTCTCGCTGCACCAGAAGGATATTCATTACAGTGGGATGCTGCGGCATAAAAAGGTACTCCAGGCTTTCCTGATGGGCTTCCGCTTCGATACGGTGATCTCCTGCTACTTGCTGGCGCTGCCTTTCGCGGTTATGGGGCTGCTGGCCCTGGGCGGCCTGCTTCGCCCCTGGGCTTTGCGCGCGGGGTATGTTTTTATCAACATAGTGTTTACAGGGGCTTTTCTGCTCTGCGCGGCGGATATCCCCTTCTTTGCTCATTTCTTCCGGCGGCTGGACGACACGGTGCTGGCCTGG
This sequence comes from Chitinophagaceae bacterium, assembly GCA_030151745.1. GTDB lineage: Bacteria > Bacteroidota > Bacteroidia > Chitinophagales > Chitinophagaceae > UBA1952. The sequence goes on from JASLDA010000009.1 coordinate 2,586, forward strand.
AAGGGACACGGGGGCTTCGGGCTCCGCATGATCCTGCAGGAGCGATCGTATTACTGGTTCATCCTGCTGTTCATAGCGGCGGCAGGGCTGTATTCCTTTCTCCTCAGCCGGATCTGCCGGGCGCATCTGGCCTGGTGGCGGAGCCGGCCGCAGCAGCTGCGGCTCAGGCCGGTCCTGGTGAACTGCTCGGTGTTCGTGATCACCGCAGGGCTTTTTATCCTGGGCATGCGGGGGCGCGTCGCCGCCAAGACGCCGATCCTGGCGGGCGCTGCCTATATCTGCGACGACCCCACGATCAATTCCCTGGGCCTGAACCCGGTCTTCACCTTCATGCGCACGCTGATGGACGCGCAGGAGCCGGGCAACCAGCGGCTCCACTGGCTCGACGATGCCGACGCCCTGAGCCTCACGGCTGCCCGGCTCGGCGCCGACCCGGAGCTGGCTTCGGTTTCGCCGCTGGCGCGCATGGAGCGGCCGGGCGGAGAGCTGGCCGGCCGGAACGTCGTGCTGATCATCATGGAGAGCATGAGCAGCGCCAAGATGCAGCGTTTCGGCAACCCCGACGGGCTGACGCCTTTTCTCGACAGCATGGCCGGCGCCGCCTGGAGCTTCGACAATATCTGGAGCGCCGGGATCCATACTTACAACGGGATCTACAGCACGCTGATGGGGCACCCGGCGCTGATGAAGAAGCACCCGATGGAGCAGGTCCACGTGCCGCAGATCGACGGGCTTCCCGTCATACTGCGGCGTCAGGGCTACCGGACCTTGTTCTTCACGACGCATGACGAGCTGTTCGACAATATGAGCGGCTTTCTTTCCGCCAACGGAATAGACCAGGTCATCGGTCAGAAGGACTACCCGCTGAAGGAAGTGAAAAGCACGATGGGCGTGCCGGATGAGTTTATGTTCCGCTTTGCCATACCGGTGCTGAACCAGGCCGCCAGCCACGGCGGGCCCTTCTTCGCCGCTTTCATGACCGGCTCCGACCATGACCCGATCGTGATCCCGGGCGACGCAGGCTACCGGGTCCGCCACAAAGACAAGTACCAGCAAAGCGCCAACTACGCCGACTGGAGCCTGGGCCGCTTCCTGGAATACGCTTCCGGGCAGCGCTGGTACGGGAATACGCTCTTCGTCTTCGTTGCCGACCACGGCTGTTACCTGGGCACGAACCGCTACGATGTGTCGTTCTCGCTTCAGCATATACCGCTGGTGCTGTTTGCACCGGGCTATACCGGGCCCAGGAGCTTCGCCGGACTGGGAATGCAAACCGATGTGCCGGCCACTGTAGCGGACCTGGTATTGAAACAGCCCTACCTGAACTTGACGCTCAGCACGAGCCTGCTGCGGGAACAGAAGCCCTATGCCGTCTTTTCCTGCGACAATCGCCTGGCCTGCATGAGCGACAGCCTGCTCTACATCTACCGCGGCGGCCAGGAAGCCCCGGGATTATACCGTTACCGGAACGAGGACGAGCATAATTTCTACTCCGCCGACAGCCCGGCGGCCTTGCCGATGCGCCGGGCCGCCTTCGCCTGGCTGCAGGCTTCCCAATGGGTGATCGGGCGAGGGCAGGCGGCGAAGCGGAACTGAGCCGCCGGGATGTTTCGGGCAGGCCCGGGTGAAACTTCCCGCAGCCAGCTGGCTTCTGCCGAAGCTCGCAGCCTCAAACCGCTATGAAGGTTCTTCTTAGCCTTGCAGCTTTTGTCCATGACGCTTTCCGCGGTGGGGAACGACTCGCTGGAGCTGTTGCAGTTGCCCCTGCCGGCGTGCAAGCGCAGCTGCGATAGTCGTATATTTATCTCATCGCTATGCTACGGATCTCTACATCACAGCTGGAAAACCTCAGCACGTCCCGCGAGCAGGAGTTTGCCGATGAGCTCCTGGCCCATGCGGGGGAGTTCTTTCCGGAGCACCTGCAGATCATGCACGAGGACGACCTGCGGCGCACCGCAGCCTTCGTCATCGGCAATGGCCGGCGTCACCGCCTGACCACGCGGCGCGCGCTGTACCTGTATTTCAACTGCGCCCTCATGCTGGGCAGCGGGATCCTGACCGATCCCTGGTATCCCTGGGCGGCAGCGCTGCTCCGGGGGCGCTGGGATCCCGAGGACGGCATCGAAGCGGTCTCCGACAAGGCAAACGAGTTCTTCGACGCTGCCTGCGGCCCGCGGCATATTCACGTATTCAGCTCGGCCCGCAAGCTCGCTACCGGCGGCAGGGAGCTGCTCGGCCAGCTGCGGGACTGCCGCATCGAGGCTTTCCCGGATTTCTTCCGTTCGTTCTATCCCTCCAAGGCTACGGCCATGGACGAGGAAGATTTCCGGCAGGGGCTCCGCGCCGTTCGCCGGCAGGCCGGAACCTTCGGTCTCGCCGCCGACCGCGATGCCCTGCCGTATGTCTTTGTGACGCTGATACTGGGCGGCGGTATCGCCCGCGATCCGCAATTCCCCTTTGCCCAGGCGGCGCTGCACGGCGACGCCCTGCCGGCAGAGCAGAAAGCGGAACGCCTGTTCGAGGGGCTCATTGCCGTCGGCAAGGGGCTCGGCCAATCTACACCATCTCAGACCGCAGCATCTCATGTGCAATAACAAAGGCGCTACCAAGAAGGCTAAGTCGCAGCCGAAGACGCCCGTAAGCAATGCCACTAAGCCCTGCCTCAAAGCGACGGCCGGCAGCGGGGGCGGGGGTGCGGAGGAGGAAGAGCAGCCGGAGGACGTGGCGAAGCTGGTCTCCGTGGATTTTCTCGACGGTTCGGATACGGCTGTCCTGGCCGGCGCCGGCCGGCAGATCGTGAACCTGCCCGCGGCCGATAAATGGGCCACGGCTTCCGGGGTCAATAAGGACCGGCTGTCCAATAAGCCGCGTATCCTGGTGAAGTTCGACAAGCCGGGGGCGCATACCGTGAAGCTCAGGCTCAAGCCCGGAGGCTCCAACAGCGCATATACCGACACCGAAAAAAACCGGAACGGGAACTTCAAGTTTGCCGACCAGTGGACATCCGACTACACGACGGGGCAGGACGGTACGTTGATCATTACGGACATGAAGATCGCCGCCGGCGGCGATGACGAATACGAGGTGGAGGCCAAAGACAAGAATAACGTAACGGCCACCAGCGGGGGCAAGATAAAGACGGAGCGGATGCTGTTCTACATCGAGCTGAAGATGCGGGGCCTTACCTCCGTGGCGCCGGACACGGCCTTGATGCGGAGCGAGTTCCAATCGAACTTTATCACGCTCCGGCACCTGGGCTCGGCAGAGATGGACCTGATCGAGAATATCGGCGCCAATGACGACGCGAGCTTCAAATCCAAGGCGCTCACGGCCTACAATACCTCTGCGGATGCGAAGGACATGGAGCCGTATTGCGTAGCCGTCGCTTTCACCAGCCATCTTGCCGTGAAGAATACCGGCACCGTGACGAAAACGGGTGTTACCGTAGGTCCCACCGCTCCCAAGGTCGAGATCGATATCGTCGGGCCGGGCCTCAACAAGCCGGCGGTGGACAAGCGTTATCTCTGGAAAAACATCGTTACCGGCGAATCCTGGTTCGTGTCCTGCAAGTTTGAAAACGGCACGACCAAGGTGCAGACCAGTATCCCCGTGGACAAATGCAGCTCCGGCACCTCGGACATGTCGTCCAAGGTCGAGATCGATGTGACCGGGCTGCCTGCGGGCACCGGCGATATCGCCTTGCAGGTGAACTGGGTGGACCGGATGCGGGGCGGGCTCTCGTTCAACGGCGGCAATCTCATCTGCGCCTGCTCCAAGGCCTGGTGGCAGAATAAGGCCGCGGCCCGGCAGAATGAAGTTCTCATCCACGAGTTCGGGCATAAAGTGGGGATGGTTGCCAACGGCACGGGCAAGCTGCCGGATAAGGTTTCGACCTGGTACGACGGCAAAGGCCATGTCGGCGACCACTGCCATAACGGGGTGCCGCTCACGACGACCGTCTTCAACAGCACTACGGGCACTACCTGCGTGATGTTCGGGGCCACGAATCAGAAATCGGCATTCTGCGCAAACTGCAAGCCGGCAGTGCGCAAGATGGATCTTTCCGCCGGCTGGTCCAGATTCTCATGACAGCGAAGCGTATCCTGACCTGGCTTCTTCTAATCTTCTTCCTTCCTGCCGGGGGAAGTGCACAGCCCCGGCAATCCCGCATGAAATACAAGCCCGAAAAATTCAGCCGGGTTCCGCTCGATACCCGTATCTCCTGTGAATGCTCGCCCCCCGAGCAGGCCATCAGCTGGCGGGGCATTCTGCTGCAGGTGCCGGAGGAACTGGAGTTGGAAGCCGGCGACCAGGCGCCGGCGCTGCCCGTCTGCGGGCTGTACAATATGGAGCTCAGCCGCCTCAGCGACGGCCGGCCGCTGCAGTTTATCGTCGTGAGGCGGGATCCGGGCGGAGATCGCGGAAAGGACGTCCTGTACCGCGGGCCTTTCGTCGAAGAGGATCCCAGCCCGGAGGAGCCGCCCCCTGCCCATACGGCTCCCGATACGAAGGGAATGGCCACCGGGGCATATTTTAACGCAGATGTGCTGCGCTACGTAAGCATGCCGCTGACGCCCGGGCAGTACGAGGTATATGCCGAGTACGGAGGTCTGTATTCGAACAAGAGCCTGCTGCGCGTAAAGCCCGCAACGCCGTAGATCCCGGTCCGTTGCTGTTCCGCAGCAAGACGGCGATACCATCAAAAAAGGCGACACCTCGGTGCCGCCTTTTTCATCATTGCGATTATCGGATTTGGAGCCCGGGTTGCTATTCGATGATCCTTCGATCGTATTAACTGCGTCGGCCGGTCCAGTGTCAAATCGCTATGCTTAATCTCTGAACAAGATCATGCCAGCGAAACCGGAATTGGATGCGATAACTAAGGCCCGGCCCAGGGAGCGGATCACGATCAGCCGCAGCAGCATTCCGCCCAGATCAGGCCCAGCCCCGCGATATGCGCCACTGGCCCGGAGCCGTCAGATCCTCTTGCACCGGGGCGGCTGCAACTAACTGCCGGCGAAGGGCGTGCCGAAGATGCCTACGGCCAGCTCGGCCCAGATCAGGATCATTGCCAGCAGGATGGCCCCGCAGAGCGCCAGGCGGCGGCCGGGCTTCCTTACCTTCCGCAGTACGGCTTCGCACAGAAACCCGGTTCCGTAAAGCAGTATAGCCGCTACCAGGAAATCGAAGGCCGTCCATTTGACCTCGGGCGTGAATTGCATTGCGGCAAGCGGAATAAGCAGGAGCAAAGTCGCGGCCAGTACGATGCCGCCAAGCCGTTTGTTCTGGATAGTCATAACAATGGGGATTTAAGCTTGTGTTGGAAAGTGCTTTGTTTTTCAAAGTTAGTGAGGTTCTTTTTGAATTTCAAAGCGGCGCTGCTTTTTTAACAGGAGTTGTCGGCCTGTTTGCAGCCATCTTCCACCTTGGAAAGGGCTGCTGTGCCGGGCTTTCTTCCGCGCCCTTCCCTGATCGGCCCGGCAGGCAGGTCTCGTCGCTATTCGAACAGGCTTTCAGGCTCAGCGAGCCGCCCGCTTTACACTGCCATCTGCGCCATTCACGAAGTCGAAGTCGCCATTGCCGATTTTCGCCTTAGCTTTTAGGCACTTTTTGCCATGCCGATACGCACGATCATCATCGACGACGAATGGAACAACCAGCAGACGCTGAAGCTGCTGCTCGAGGATATCCATACTGTTGAGGTCGCCGGCGCCGCTGCCGATGCGGGATCGGCGCGGCAGCTCGTCGCCGAAACGCAGCCGGACCTGGTGTTCCTCGATATCAACCTGCCGGGCGAGGATGGATTCCGCTTCCTGGCTTCCCTGCCCGAACGCCGCTTCGAGGTGGTCTTCGTCACGGCTTACAACGATTACGGTATCCGCGCCCTGAAAGCCAGCGCGGTCGATTACCTGCTGAAGCCGGTCTCCTTCGATGAGCTGCAGCAGGCCGTCGGGAAAGTCCGGGCCGTCCTGGAGGGGCGCGACGCACAACACCGGCTGGCGCAGCAGGCCGGCGTGGACAACCTGATCCACAACGCGGCAAAGCCGCAGCAGATGAAGATCGCCCTGCCGCACTTGGGCGGGCTTTCGTTCATAGACCTGCAGGAGATTTCCTACCTCGAGGCCGATAGCAACTATACGCAGGTGCATCGCGTGAGCCAGTCGAAGCTGGTGGTGTCCCGCACCTTAAAGGATTTCGAGGAGATCCTGGCGGACAAAGGCTTTATGCGGGTGCACAAAAGCGCGATCGTGAATCTCCGGTATGTGCAGGAATACAGCACCCAGGACGGCGGGCTCATCCGCATGATGCACGGCGGCGCTGTGCCGCTCAGCCGCCGGCTCTCGGACGAGTTCCACCGCCGTATGAGCGACTATGCAGTGGGGTTCAAAAAGTAAAGCGATTATGCTGCGCATCTTGCCCCGGAGCCTGCTGCTCATGCTGATGCTTGCTTCGGCACAGGGCGCCGGAGCGCGGACCTGGACACCCCGAAGCTACCTGGTCGCCGATGGGCTTCCCGCCAACAATACTTCCGCGCTGATCCGCGACGGGCGCGGCTTT